>JADKFU010000004.1:600000-900000 GCA_016717285.1 Chitinophagaceae bacterium | reverse complement strand
AGGCTGCTTCCTGTGTATGCTGTTGAAATACCAAGCGCCTGTGACACAGCTCCGGGACCTGCTGTGAGTGTAAAATCAAGCTTCAATTTCTTTCTTCGTTCCATCATAGTTGCTATTCCTTCTACCGGTTCGATGGCTCTTATAAGGATCGCATGCGGAATGTTTAACTGATTGGTAACTACATTGAATAAATGATGGATTCCATAGCAGAGATATACATAGGCAGTTCCACCTTGCGCAAACATCACTTCCGTTCTGTTGGTTCTGCGATGGTTGTAAGCATGGGAAGCGCGGTCTGTGATTCCTTCATACGCTTCCACTTCCGTAATCATTCCTGAAGTTTTTACGCCACCAATTTCAGTCACCAGGAATTTACCCGGCAATTCACGGGCAATCCGGAGCACATTACTTCGGAGGTAAAAAGAAAGAGGTAGTTTTTTGTTGGTCATTTGAAATTGGGCATTAGACATTGGTCATTGGTCATTAGTGAATGGATCATCATACCATTCGCATATTCCAAACAACGGCACATGGGCATCTAAATTCAATATACTTCAACTTCATCGCACAATTCTTAATTCTCAATTCCTAATTCTTAATTGATAGTAATTGCTATTTTAACGATTATTTTTCAATCAATCTTTTTCATCTTGTCGGATAAAAGAACCGGGCGACTTTATCTTATTCCTTCTTCATTAGGTGAAGATGGCATTGCTTCCATTCCAGAATCAACGCGCGCAGTGATGGATGGCATCAGTTTTTTCATTGTAGAAAATGAACGCTCCGCCCGTCGGTTTTTACGAAGCATAGGCTATCATAAAAACTTTGATGAAGGTACAATGATCGCTGTTGTGAAGGACGAAGATTTTGTTGCTCCGGAAATGATGTACAAATATTTGCAGGAAGGAAATGATGTGGGTGTAATCTCTGAAGCCGGTTGTCCCGGCATCGCAGACCCCGGAGCTGCGGCGGTGTTATGGGCGCATGAAAAAGGTATTAAGGTTGTTCCGTTAATTGGTCCATCTTCCATTTTCCTGGCTTTGATGGCCAGTGGTTTGAACGGACAGCAATTCGCATTTCATGGCTATTTACCGGTGAACAGTGCAGAGCGAAAAGCAAAAATGAAGGAATTAGAAGAAGAATCGCTGCGTAAAAATCAGACACAGCTTTTTATGGAAACACCTTACAGAAACATGGCTTTACTGAAAGATATATTGGAATGCTGCAGGCAACGAACCTTGCTTTGCATTGCGACTGACATTACGCTTTCTTCTGAAAAAATTATCACACAACCCATAAGCTTCTGGGGGAAACAATTACCCGACCTCCATAAAAAACCAACGCTATTTTTATTACTTGCCCGATAAATTTCTCCTGCTAAATCATACCACGCTTCACTTCAAATCCGGTAAAATTTTTCACCGGGCCTTCCTTAACTTCCACATTTGTTACGGTTGCACGCTCGGGGCCTTCATGGCACCATCCAATAAAAAGCGACAGGTTTTTTTCTGAACCTTCTGCTTCTATATACACTGAACCGTCCCGTTCATTCTTCGTGAAACCGGAAATATCGAGCAATTGTGCACGGTGCCGCGCACTGGCGCGAAAAAAAACGCCTTGCACTTTTCCGTAAACCCGAATGCTGTAGTGCTTAATATCCATATCCGGAAAATCTGAATTGAAAATTAAATAAAAACGAATTGGTTCCTGATAAGAATATAAAAAACAAGCCATTAATCCCGGTACCTCATCAGACAATCATAAAATGTTAACTTGATTTTTATTGTAAAGCAAGGACATCTGTAAATCCTGCTTCCTTATCTTTATCGGGTGGAACTATTAATTCAGACAAGGTGAAAAACATCGTGCTTTTTCCCGGACTCGCTGCCGACCATCGATTGTTTTCGTGTCTTCGTATTGAATCACCTGCCGTTCAAATCATCAACTATATTACACCTCGCAAAAATGAAACCCTGCAAAATTATGCCCGTAACATTGCAGCAACCATTCCGGCTCATGACCACACCATCTTCATTGGTGTTTCCTTCGGTGGCATCCTGGCACAGGAAGTCGCTCATTTTTATACGGTTGAAAAAATCATCCTGATTTCCTCTATTTCTTCCATTAAACAGTTAACCATCGCACACACATTCTTCAAAATATTTCCCGTGTACGAATGGCTTTCAGCGCAAAGTCTGAAAAAACTGATAGTATGGATCAGCCACCGGTTTACGAAGAAAAATATTTCCGAAAATGCATTGTTTGAAAATATGATAGCGGATGCTGATATCCGTTTTATTCGATGGGGAATCCGTGAAACCTTACATTGGAAACAAGTATCACCGAATCTTCGTGTCATTCACGTTCATGGTACTAAAGACCGTCTGTTTCCTATCGTAAAAATTCCTGTGCAACACAGCGTGGAAGACGGTCAGCATTTTATGGTGGTGCAGAAAAGTGCTGAAATAAGTTTGCTGCTGGAACAATTGATTGATTGATTGATTGATTGAAAATCAGCCTCCTTCATTTCCGTCGTCAACAGAAAAGAAACATATCCTTCGGTGGATTCCTTCACCAATTTCTGGTTCTTAGTATTACATTCGTTTATCAAAAACACAAATACCATTTATGAGTATCATGATCCTGATTACCGGAGGCACCTTTGACAAAGAATACGATGAATTGAATGGAACGCTTTATTTCAAAGAAACACACTTGCCCGAAATGTTGAAATTAGGGCGCTGTACTGTACCCGTTGAAGTGAAAACTGCCATGATGATAGACAGCCTCGAAATGACAGATCAGCAACGTAAGATCATCATTGAAATGTGTAACCGTTGCGAACAAAATAAAATCATCATCACCCACGGCACCGATACCATGGCGGTGACAGCAAAAGTGCTCGGAGAAGCAGGCCTTTCAAAAACTATTGTGCTCACCGGTGCAATGATCCCTTATAAATTCGGCAGCTCCGACGGATTCTTCAACCTGGGCAGCGCTTTTGCATTCGCCCAGGCATTGCCGCATGGAGTTTATATTGCAATGAATGGCCGTTCTTTCGATTGGCACAACGTTTTGAAAAATAAGAAGACGGGAATTTTTGAGGAACTGTAGAACAATCATTTTTATTGCAATTCGATTTCCGATCGATGAGCAATACTCATTGATCGATTTGTTCCTCCATCCGTCAATTGATATTTTCTCCATCACCTGGTGACTTCGATTCACAGAATATAAAATTTAAAACTGATGTTCGGGTAAGGTGAGCTAAAGTCTACTAATGGCGGTTTCATTCAATAACCCTGCACTTAAGCGTGTGGTTTCAGAAAGCGTCAAGCATTCCGTTTTAATCCAAATCGCTTTTTTTACCCGTACAACAATGAAAAATTAACTTTGCCACTCTAACACGCGTATAAACATTCATGAAAACCATCATAGAAGCAGGCCGGCCCGGAATCGCTTCACAGTTTAAAGAAATATTTCACTACCGCGACCTGCTTACCATGCTGGCTTATCGCGACTATCGCGTGCGGTATGCACAAACAGTTTTAGGATTTTCGTGGGCGTTGATTCAACCTTTACTTACACTGCTCATATTTATCCTGGTTTTTAATAAAGCCGTTAAAGTAGATACCGGAAATATTCCATATCCGTTGTTTGCACTCACCGGAATGTGGGCGTGGACTTATTTTTCATACGTGATTACACAAGCCGGCCAATCCATCGTCAGTTCACAGGCCCTCGTTACCAAGATTTATTTTCCGCGTCTTATAATTCCAATTTCCAAAGGAATTGTTGGATTTATAGATTTCATCATTGTCTTCTTCATACTGCTTTTGGTGATGGCATGGTATCGTTTCCTGCCGGGAAGTAATTTACTGGCGCTTCCACTGTTGATAGCTGCCGTTGTTGTTTTTTCGATGGCGGTGGGCATTTGGTTCAGCGCACTCACCATTCGTTTCCGCGATTTGCAATACGTGATTCCTTTCCTGGTACAGATTGGATTGTATCTTTCCCCGGTAGGTTATCCTGCTTCACAAATTCCCGCAGCCTACAAAAATCTTTATTACCTCAATCCAATGGCAGGAATCATCGATGGTTTTCGCTGGTGTCTGCTCGATACACCTTTGCCTGAAACCAGGTTTCTTTATTACAGTGCTGTTATAATTTTAGTCACACTTTTAAGTGGTGTATATTATTTTCAACGAACTGAACGTGTGATTGCGGATGTGATTTGAAGGAGATGTGTTGATGTGCCAATGAAATGGATGTGCCGATGATTAGGCTGCAACAAACCAATATCGAATGACTAATGACCAATAACTTAACGACTAACTAACGACGAACTAACTACTCACTACTCTTGTCCCTCCAACCCGCCATTACCGTCAAACACCTGTCAAAGCTCTACCAGCTAGGACGCAAACGCAGCGGGAGTTTTCGTGAAACAGTGAGCGGAAAAATTGGCGGATTATTCAGAAGAAATAATAACGCTGACGCAGAAGCAACAAATTTTTGGGCGCTGGATGATGTTTCATTTGAAGTGTACCCCGGAGAGGTAATAGGTATCATCGGGAAAAATGGTGCGGGGAAAAGTACGTTGCTGAAAATTCTGTCGCGCATTACGCCGCCTACTAAAGGAAAAGTTGAAATCAATGGCCGTGTGTCATCTTTGCTGGAAGTAGGAACAGGATTTCATCCCGAACTCAGCGGACGCGAAAATATTTTCATGAATGGCGCCATTCTCGGTATGAAACGGGTGGAAATCAGGAGTAAGTTTGACGAGATCGTAGCATTCTCCGGTATTGAAAAATTTATAGATACACCGGTGAAGCGTTACAGTAGTGGCATGTACGTGAGACTGGCGTTTGCAGTGGCAGCACATCTTGAACCCGAAATACTGATTATTGATGAAGTGCTGGCAGTGGGTGATGCGGAGTTTCAGAAAAAGTGCCTCGGTAAAATGAAAGATGTGAGTGAACAGGATGGAAGGACGGTGTTATTTGTGAGTCACAATATGGGCGCTATTGCCAGGCTCTGCAACCGAACCATGATACTTGAACATGGAAAAACCGTTTTTGATGGTAACTCGATGGAAGGCATTCAATTTTATCATCGCACCATGAAGAACATTAATGGACATTTGATGTTGCACAATCGGACGAACAGATCAGGCAGCCTTTCCTACCAGTTTTCTGATTATCACATCTCGGATAGCGATGAAAATAAAGTGAATACTATTACCACAGGTTCCACTGTTAATTTTCATGTGTATCTGAAAAAAAAGAGTAAATATTCCCTGAACGCATATATTACTTTATCGCTAAAGGACAGTGCCGGAAACCGGTTGCTAAGTCTTGCATCCGGATTGTACGACCGTAAAATAAATCTGAACAACGATGCCGAAGTTATCTGGACCATCGAACGCTGCCAGCTTGCTCCTGATGACTATTCCTGTGATTTATTTTTGTATGAAGCAGATGGCGGCTCAGGGATGATCGATTCCTTAGAGAACGCATTCAACCTTGTGGTAGAAGAAGGTGATTATTTTAATTCAAACATGATACAAACTGCGGGACGTGATAAATTCTTTTGTGATTTCAAAATAGAAGTCCGGGATGCATGAGTTTCCAAACCTTTTTATTCCCGGTGCAGGGAAATCAGGAACCACATCGCTCCAATGGTATCTCAACCAGCATCCAGCAATAAAAATGATGGAGGTTAAAGAGCCACACTTTTTCTCGAAGGATCAGCAATTCAATAAAGGTTGGGATCATTACCTGAATGGATACAATACTGAAAATTTCACTTTCAAATATCTTGGTGAATCAAGCACCACCTATTTCATATCTGAAAATGCCATCGAAAGAATTCACACAAACATTCATCGTCCGAAATTTATCTTCCTGTTAAGAAATCCAATCGACAGAATTCAATCACATTATAACTGGATACGCACAATAGGTGAACGTTTGAAACCATTCAAAGAAGAAGTTACCGCAGATATTGGACATCCATTTGATGCTGATCATGCTATTAAGAATTACTTCTACAAAAATTACCTTGAGTTTAGCAGTTATGGGAAATGGCTGCAAAAATATTTTGATGTTTTCGGAAAAGACAATTGCTATGTAATGCTCACGGAAAATCTGGATGAAAATCCATTGGTGGCGCTGAACAACTGTTTCAGTTTTTTAAACGTTCCGGCCTTGGATGCCATTATTCCAGTTAGTGAAAACAAGACAAAAGAATTTTTTTACACCGAACAACCCCGCAGAATTACTTCCATTGGCAAAAGATTACTTCCGGAAAGATTAAGGAAAAAAATTACCGCTTCCCGGGTTTTGCCTTTTTCAACAACAAAAAAAATTAAAGTACCTGCGCCGACTTACTATGCATCTAACGAAGAACGGCAATGGTTACACTCTTTACTTAGTGAAGATTTCTTCCTTTTAAAAAAAATTACTGACCTTGATTTCTCAATCTGGGAGGACTTTAATTAATATGGATCAGCCACATCTTATTTCTTTTAAAAAAATTGGTCAGTTGGAGCAGGGATACATTTCAGTTTTTGAGTTTGAGAAATTCCTTTCCTTTCCTGTTAAGAGACTTTTTTGGACTTACCACACTCCTGAAAGTGTGATAAGAGGAAAACACGCGCATTATGAAAATATTCAGGTCTTAATTGCTGCTGCAGGCATTATCAATGTTACTACAGAAACCGTGGAGGGACATACAGTTAAATTTACGCTGGACAATCCCAATGTCGGACTATATATTCCACCACTTACCTGGACTATTCTGCAATATTCTCACAATGCCATACAGATGGCACTTTGTTCCGAGTTGTATCTTGAAGAGGATTATATCCGTGAATATGATCAATTCCAATTGCTAATTAAAAAAAAGGTTGAATGATCGAAATACGTCGATATGACAGCAGCATGAAAGAAGTGTGGAACAGCTTTATTGAAGCAAGTAAAAACGCCACCTTTTTATTCAATCGTAATTACATGGAATATCACGCTGACCGTTTTGAAGATCATTCTTTAATTTTTCTGGAAAAGAACAAAATCATTTCTGTGATTGCGATTAACAAAGCAGGAAATAATTTTATTTCTCACCAGGGGCTTACGTACGGCGGTTTTCTCAGTGGAAATGGCATGAAACAAGTGAAAATGGATCGTTGTTTTGATGCGTTTCTGGAATACGCGCGAAAGGCCGGTATTGATGAAATTGTTTACAAAACAATCCCGCACATCTATCATCGCTATCCTGCTGAAGAAGACCTGCACTGTTTGTTTAAGTGCGGATTTAAGCTTGCACGAAGAGATGTGATGGCGACATTGTGCATCTCTGAGCTGAATAATTCTTTAAGAAACAGAGAACAGGAAGTGCAACGCGCAAAAAGAAATAAGCTGTATGTTCAAGCAACAAAAGATTATGCGGGTTATATGAACATTGTTAAAACACTGACCAATAAAAAATTCAACAGAAGTCCCGTTCATACAGCCGATGAGGTCATTCAACTGGCTGGTATTTTTCCTGATAACATAAAACTATACGGAGCATTTCTAAATGAAACGATGCTTGGCGGAATACTCATTTATGAAACAGATCAGGTTGCACATGCGCAATATATTGCTGCCAATGAGGAAGGTGAACAAAAAGGTGCGATTGATTTAGTGATAGATTACCTGATACATGAGGCTTATCAAAACAAGTATTACCTGGATCTCGGCAATTGTGCAGAAAAGGAAGGCATTCAGTTAAACGATGGATTAATGGCATTCAAAGAGAGATGCGGTGGTCGTGCTATCGCACATGATTTTTACACCCTCAACCTGTGAAATGAACCGCGACCTTGATCAATATTTTAATTCTTACCAGGCTCATGAATTTGAAACGGTGCAGGCATTCTATCGCAGAAAGAAGGTATTGGAGATTATAAAATCATTGGCTCCTAAATCCATTCTCGAAGTTGGTTCAGGTGCTGAGCCGCTGTTTACAGATGTTGACGTGTTCAATCAGTTTTGTGTTGTAGAACCAACATCAGGCTTTTTTCAGGAAGCGGAAAAGCTCAAAGAGAAACTGCCTGCAGAAATTCAACAGAAAGTTTTCCTCTATAACAGTAACATTGAAGAATATGCAAATCTTGCACACACAACTTTCGACCTGATTATTGTAAGTGGTTTGTTGCATGAAGTGGAATTTCCTGATAAGATTTTGGAAGTTGTAGGACGTCTGTGTTCTCCAAATACCACACTTCATATCAATGTTCCAAATGCATGGTCATTCCACAGGATGCTTGCAGTTGCTTCAGGAATTATTCCATCCGTTTTTACACCCTCCGATTCTCAAAAGCAATTGCAGCAGCACCACACTTTTGATATGGAACGTCTTGCAGAATTGGTAGTCAATAATGGTTTTACCATCCTTGATAGTGGTTCTTTTTTCATTAAACCTTTTACACATTCACAAATGCAGCAAATGCTCATGCATAAAATAATTGATAGAAAAATACTGGATGGATTGTTTGCCTTAAGTGAGCAATTTCCTCAGCATGGATCAGAAATATTCGTTAATGTTAAACATCAATAGTGAGGATCAGGTGCTGAAACAATAGTTAATAAGCATTTGAACTTGCAATGACATAATGCAGATCCCATTTCAAAACCTTCAATTGTCGCTGCGGCCAATGAATGCGGAGCTTCAGGCCGCAATGCAGGCCACACTGGAAAGTGGTTGGTATATCCTTGGCGAGTGTGTCAAAAATTTTGAAAAGGAATATGCGGATTTTGGCGGAGTTGAACATTGCATTGGTGTGAGTAACGGGCTCGATGCATTGCATTTATGTTTGCTTGCGCTTGAAATTGGCGAAGGAGCTGAAGTAATCGTTCCTTCCAACACCTACATTGCTACATTATTAGCAGTATCGCATGTTAAAGCAAAACCGGTGTTGGTAGAACCGGATATATTAACTTATAACATTGATCCTCTCAAGATCGAAGAAAAAATAACTTCCAGAACAAGAGCGATTATGCCTGTTCATTTGTATGGCCAGGCCTGTGCAATGGATGAAATAATTTCAATTGCCCAAAAACATAATCTATTTATTATTGAAGACAATGCCCAGGCACACGGCGCACTTTTCAATGGGCGAATGACAGGTTCATTTGGAGAAGTGAATGCCACAAGTTTTTATCCAACCAAAAATCTTGGAGCGTTAGGTGATGCAGGCGCCATTACCACGAATTCAGAAAGGCTGGCAAACAGGATTAAGCTCTTGCGCAATTATGGATCTGAAAAAAAATATACCAATTTGATTATTGGCTATAACAACAGGATGGACGAATTGCAAGCGGCTATATTACGGGTGCGGTTGCAATATCTTAGTGCTGATAATGCTAAAAGAAATGACATCGCAAGATTGTATCAACAGCAACTTAAACAACAACCTAATATAATTTTACCACACGTTCATCCCAAAGCCAGTAGCGTTTTTCACCTTTTTGTGATCCGTACTGAAAGACGGGATGCTTTACAAAAATTCCTTCTCGAAAAGAATATTGAAACACTGGTACATTATCCTATTCCACCTCATCTCCAAAAAGCATATGCACATCTTGGTTATCAAAAAGGCGACTTTCCTATCAGTGAAAAAATTGCTGATACGTGCCTTAGTTTGCCTCTCTATCCCGGTTTAAGCGTTGATGCAATAACTTATATTTGTGATAGTATCCACCAATTTTTTGATGCCTGATCAATTACCTATTGTTACTGTTTGCACGCTTATTTATAATTCGGGAAACTGGGTTATCGAAGCGTTAAGATCTGTTCAGCAACAATCATACCCGGAAAAATTTATTCAGAATATTGTGATTGATGATGGTTCTTCGGATGATTCGGCTCAAGTAGTTGCTAAATGGATCCGACAGAATAATTTTAATTGCCTGTTTATTAAACACGATCAAAATCAGGGCATCTGCAAAAGTCTGAATGAGTCACTGCAACATGCAAAGGGCAAGTATTTTACTTCATTGGGTGATGATCTCTGGAAAGTTAACAGGCTTGAAATGTTGGTAGCGACATTTGAAAATTTGTCATCGGACTATGCATTGATTCATACTCCCGTTGATTTCTGCGACGAAAACGACGTGATTACTAAATATAATTTCAAACGCAGAAACCGTGTGCTGGAAGGATGCGTATTTACTGAAATATTAAAGAATGGCAGCATGGTTATTCCTCCTTCAGCAATCTACCGAACATTGTGCATTAATGAAGCAGGTAATTTTAATGAACAGATTGTGTTTGAAGATCTTGATATGCTATTAAAATTATCCTGGCAATTTAAGTTCAAGTGGTTACCGGAAGCATTAACCATTTACCGGCTGCAGGATAAGATCAGTAGCAGCAATACAGATTTCTTTAAAAAAGACGGTGTATTTACATTGCCGCTGTACTATATTCAAAGCACTTCCCATTTTCTTGGGAAACGGAAAGAGATTGACAACCTTATTCGTAAAAATCAGGCTGCTGCCAAACGGGTTTATCATCTGTCAAAGGATAAGCTGGATGTCGGACCAGTCAACCTTTTTTTTTATTCTGTTTTTGATTCTTACGTACTTGATTTCTTAAGATCAGAAAGACATACGGTTCGTTACCTGCTGCAGCTGACAAAACTTTTAATATTTCGAAGGAGAGCAGGATATTCAATAAGAGACATTGCGTATCTTCTCAAGATATACGTTAGAAAAATTTAATTTCCATCAATGCATTGCTTTCTCTTAACTTCAAATTTTTTCAAGAAATGCTATGCGTAATGAATCTGAATAAAATTCATCTGCATCAGGAACCCATTGAAGGTTTTCAAACCTCGAAACATATTCATTGGTGAACTTGGATACTTCATTTCTCCGTACTCTTATAAAAGGATGATCCTCTCTGTACATTACTATATAAGGAGACTGAAAAATTTCGATTCCCGTTCTCTCTATTTCTTCTTCATATTCTAAACTCATCTTTTTACACATCACAGCAATCAACCTCGCCATGCGGTATTCAATCAATTCCGGGTTTTCTGATTTAAAAACATGCGCAATCCATTTCTTTTCATACGCTTCGAAATCCATTGGTTCATCATGGTGGTTAGCATATTCCCGGTAATCGAGGTAACAGGTGCGATAAAAAATTCTTTTATTAGACTTGCAAAAGTTGGCGTGTATAAGTCCGACCGCATCTTTTTTTTGTAACCTGTAATAAATTGGAATCCGGGCATGTTCTATCCGACCAAAAAATTCCTCATACTGAATATCACGTTCAAAGGATCGCAGGTAATATTCGCCGGGCCTGATAAATTGCACATACCTGTTGCAATGATGTTCATCACCAAAAAGCTCTATGAGCTTAAGTGACACCGCTCCGGGTCGTGTATATTTTAAAATTATTTTTTTGAGCTCTTTAAATTTTGACAATAGAATGAAATCACCGTCTCCGCGGAAGAACCAGATTCTGTTTACATAGTTCAAACATAACTGACGGCATTCACTGAGATTTAAATCAGGCCGTTTCAATAAAACGATATCTATGCTGTTACCATACTGTTCATTGAATTCAGTCATTTTCAAAAAGGTATCATCTGTAGAACCATTGTCAACGGCAATGAGCTGATCCGCAAAACCCACAATACTTTTCAAGCATGCTTCAATGGTGTATCCTTCATCTCTTGCAACCAGACAAAATGCAATACCTTTTTTTAAAGCGGTTCCTTCATTTGTTTTGAATTTCGTTTTGCTTCGATATTTATAATACAGATGATAAGCAAGCCATGAAACAAATGGACGCAGCAGCACATAGCGGATGTAAGTATTCGCAATTGCAACTCTTTTTAAAAAGGGATTCGTTTCAAACCTGACATTAATCATACGTCAAAGATTGGAATAGCCGTTTAAACAACGTAATAATAACAAGTAATAAAAATCATTCTCGCAAAATGTGCAAATTTGTCGCATGCAAAAAATCAAGGTGGCGCATGTGATTTATAATTTGCAACGCGGTGGAGCTGAAAGACTAACACTTGATATTTGCCGGGAATTAAACAGCAGGATAGATTTTGAAACCCTGCTTATTGTTTTTGATGTGCAGAATGATTTTGCGGAGGCTAGTGAAGGAATAAATATTGTTGTTTGCAGTAGTAAAGTCTTTCTGAAATTCCCGTGGAAAATTGTCAGTGACCTGAATGATTGGAATGCCTTGATGTTAAAATTTAAACCGGAGGTCATTCACTCTCATCTTTTTTATGCTGATTGGGTCAGCAGGGAATCATTGTACGAAGACGTGGCGTACTTTTCACACATTCACGGTATTACTACGCAATACGAATCGATTGCTCCTAGAAAGTGGTTAAGCCGGCAACATGCCATTCGAATCATTATAAACAGGCATATCAAAAAACAATACAGGTTTTGTCACAACCAGTTCATCGCTAATTCGCAAGTTACTTTCCGATATCTCGTCAATACTTTAAAGTGGGATACTTCGGGCATCCATTTATTACCAAATGGAATTGACAGGCTAAAATTCACGAGGAAGAAAAATTATTTTTCAAAGAATATAATCAAGCTCGTAACTACGGGTTCACTGAACGAGAATAAAAATCAGGCATTCCTTATTTTGGTAGTTATGAAACTACAGGGAAAAGGATTCCAGGTAAGACTTGATATCCTTGGTGACGGACCTCTTTTCGGTGATTTGGAAAAACAAATCAAAGCCAGCCATTTAGAAAACACCGTTCATTTACATGGAATGGTGACAGATGTAGAATCACATTTGAAGGATGGAGATGTTTATGTTCATACTGCAATTAATGAGTCATTCGGACTGGCAATAGCCGAAGCACTTGCTGTTGGCTTACCGGTGGTCAGTCTTGATGGCAGAGGAAATCGTGAAATTATAGAAGACGGATACAATGGATTTATGGTGAACAGTCAGGATGCTACGATATTCGCAGACAAAATAGCAGATATAGTTAAAGATGAAAACACATACTTTGAATTTTCAAACCAGGCTTTTGAAAGTTCTAAAAAACATGACCTCAGGCAATACGTTGATAAATTGGAATTGCTGTACAAAAATGAAATGCAATATCGCAAGAGATGAATAGGATCATTAAGAAAATGACTCAGGAATAATGACGTTTTTACAGGTTTAAAAAAAATTGCTTTTTGGAACAACAACTTTTTTATCACAATCATCCTACAGAGCATCTTCCATTATTTCATCAACCTTTTTGGCTGGATGCAGTAGCGCCTGGGGCGTGGGATGTGGTGCTGATAGAACAAGAAGGTAAGCTGGTAGCTTCTGCGCCATTTGTTTGGAAGAAGAGTTTATTGGGTACCGAAATCATCATGCCAAAGCTCACCCAGTTTCTCGGGCCGAACATGGTGATGCAACAGGGAAATTACAGAGAACGTCTTGAAAAGGAAATGCAGTTGCATGAACAAATTCTCAAACGCTTTTCTGCACACGATTCTTTTTTACAACGCTGGCATTTCAGTTATCAGAACTGGCTCCCGTATTATTGGGCTGGATACCACCAAACAACACGTTACACGTATGTGCTGGATGATATTTCTGATTTAGAAATTTTGCGAAAGCAGTTTAGTGATAAGGTGAAAAGAGAAATCAAGAAAGCTGAAAATAATTTTATTGTTCAAAGAAGTGATGATGTGAGCGGGTTTTATGAAATGCTTGCACTTAATTTCAAGGGAAAAGGAATGAACATACCGTTTGATGCACCACTGCTTCAAAGAATTTATAAGGCTTGCAAAAAGAATAATGCAGGAGATATCTGGTTATCAAAAGATGCCAAAGGAAAGATTGCCGGTGGAATATTGGTTGCGTGGGATAAACAAAGCGCGTATTACATCATCGGCGGAAAGAACGATGCGTTTGGCAATGCAGGTGTTATGAGTCATCTTTTCTGGAAATGTTTTAATGATTTGAATGGCATTGTAAAGCAGTTCGATTTTGAAGGGTCCATGCTTAAAGGAGTAGAAAATTATTTCCGCTCATTCGGCGCCGAGCAAAAAGGTTACTTCGAAATATCAAAAATAAATTCTGCAATGCTTTCAATGAAAGCCGGATTGCGAAAGCAGTTCAGGAAATAGATGGTGATACCAGCAATTCTTTTGCAAATTCCGGATAGTTCTTGCCGGCATTATATTGTTCTTCCCACGTTTTGCGGGCATTCCTTCTGAATTCCATTATTTCTGTTTCACTTTTTGAATGGAAATTTTGCAATGCAACCGCTACTTCTTCAGGCAATGGATTCGGAGGTAATAAGATGCCATTGACCTCGTGTTTCACAATTTCCGGAACACCACCTACCGCAGTTGCCACCACTGGAATACCAGCTGACATGCATTCCATCATGCTCACTGGAACTCCTTCCAATGGGCTCACATTAATCAGCAGATCAAAAGGAGTGGAAGCATATAACCGGGCCAGCTGATTGTGATTTAAATTTCCGGTAAGATGAACATGAACTGATGGAATACCGGATATCAGTTCCTTTACCATTTTTTCATAATATTCTTTGTCATGCATGGCATCTCCGACATGAAACCATTGTACTTCTAGTCCGGTAATGATACCGAGTGACTTTGCCAGCAGCTCGATTCGCTTGATGGCATAATTATAACCAATGCTAATGATTCTAATGACTGTTGCTTTTTTCCTATAGGAAATGCCCGGCATTTCAAAACAACCCAACCAGGAAAGGCTGCAGCGATCAAACTTAAGTGAAGGAAATCTTTGCTGAATATATTTCAATCCGAAAGATGAAACAAAAAAAATACGGTTCAAGCTGTTGAACTTAATCTTTTGAAACGGAATATAATTCATCGCATGCCTTTCATCGTAAATTTCAAAAGCATGTGCACGTGAGCATGCATTGATTGCCGGATATTTTTTTTTCAGCAAGGCGAGTGCAACAGCAGACAGGTCGTTCCAATAAGAATAGAGGTGAATTGTGTATCCTCTATCGGCATACTGATCGATTATCGGGATAAGATTTCGCTTCAGATCAGTTGAAATGAGCAAAGACCCGAATATGTTTCGATACATAGCAAGGGAAGGTAGCCGCTTGAAATTTATTTTAATAAACTTAATCTCGGCGCGCAATACTTTCCAGTCAATTTGTGTAAGCGCTTTCAGTTTTCCTGAAATTGAAATCTTAAATGGAATCCGAATAATCTTCACATTCAGTGGCAGTGTCCGGGTTTGTTCTTTGAAATGAGATCGGGGAACAATAATCACTTCATCTACCATTTCACTGAGCACCTTCAATTCATCTTCGAGGTGATCATCTCCAATTCCAAATGGAAAAGAATGAGTTATGCAGATGAGTAGGGTTGGAGCAATTGGAGAAGACATGAATTGGTATTGGTAAAAACAGAAACCTCACGATAAAAAAAGTACACAACAAAATTATTATAACCTATCATCTCTGTGCCTCCCATGACTTCGTGATAACAATTTCAAAAAAGTATTTTTCAAAAAGCGTGGAAAAGTATAAAAAAATTTCGCGCACCATTGAAAAACACCTCCGTAATTTTAGTCAACTTTCAATTATCTTTCACAAATTTTTTTCTGAGAGGATCGTTGCAGGCAATTTGTAATAATCATGGACAAACAGAAAGTACTGATCATTTCTTATTTTTTTTTTCCATGCAACCTGCCCGGTGCCCACCGGACTTTTTCATGGGCAAAACACCTTCATGAATCCGGTCTCTTGCCCATTGTTGTCACACGTAATTGGGACCGGCCGCTAAAAAACAGGAATGACCTTTTTATGCCAACCGGCGAATCGGTAATTCACAAAGTGGAAGATGGATATGAAGTTTATTACCTTCCATTCAAAGGTGGTATCAGGGACATGGTTCTCAACCGATTTGGTGAAGACAAAATGATATTGCTAAGAAAGGCATTAACCTACTTTGAATTAATTGCCCAGAATTTTACTACGCGTCTGCTCGCGTTCCGGAATTTTTATACGTTTTCCCGGCAATTGATTTCAAATGATCCTTCTATAAAAATCATTATCACTTCAGCTATGCCATTTGCCTTGTTCAGCATTTGTCATAAGCTGCACAAAAAAACCGGTCTTCCATGGATTGCCGATTACCGCGATGACTGGAATACCACTTCCTGGACATCCAATTACAATATTCAAAGTCACATTACCGGTAAAAGATCAATTGCCGACAGTATATTGGCTTTCTTTGATACCAAGAGTGAAAAGCGATGGCTTTCTTCGGCCAGCATGGTGACGACGGTTTCAAAATACTATGTAAATAAGATTTCCAATTATGTGTTACGTCCAGCCAGAGTCATCTATAATGGTCATGATATTGACCAAACAACTTTGAAAGAGAAGACCAACAATAAGTTTACCGTCAGTTATATCGGCACGCTGTACTGGAAGCAGCGCATAGAAATATTTTTTGACGGAATGGCGAAAGCAATCGCTGAATTAAAGACAAACGAAATCGAAATAATTTTTGCCGGTACAGGATATGATCTTCAGCAATGTGAAAGAATAAAGAAATATGTTGCAGCAAAGAATATTCCTGTCACCATTACCGGTTGGTTGAGTGAACAGGAAGTGCTTGATATCGTTAACTCCTCCCAGCTGTTGTTGAGCATTTCATACGATGGTGTTAAAGGAGTAATTCCCAGCAAAGTTTTTAACTACCTGGCCTTCCGGAAACCTGTGCTGCTTTGTCCTTCAGATCATGATGAGCTGGAGGAAGCGCTGACTGCATCAGGATTAGGCATCATAGCAAATGATGCCGAAAGTTGCAGTAGAAAAGTTGTGGAAGTTTATAAAAACTATATGGCAAATCAAACGACCATCCACGCGAACCAGGATTTAATTGATAGTTTTTCACGGCGCAACCAGGCAAAAAAACTGGGTTCCATTATTCACACCATTATCGGTTCTGCATAGCATATGAAAAATGTTCTTTCCTTTCTGCTACGGAATTGCGGAGTCGCTTATGTACTTCGAAAAAATAAAAAGGACACTATTACCATACTTTGTCTACATCGCGTTTCGAATGAATTGAATCATGTTTGGGCGCCATTAAAAATTAATATTTTCCGTTCACTCATGGCATATTGTAAAAAGCATTATGCCGTGATTCTGCCCTCACAGTGGAATGAAAAAACAGCACTTCCCAAAATGGTGATTACTATTGATGATGGTTTTCATGATTTTATGGAATATGCATTGCCGATTCTCGCAGATAATAATTTGCCGGCTGTTCACAATGTGCTAATTTCATCCATCATCAATAATCAGGTGAACTGGACTTACCGCCTTAACCTGATTGTGGAAGATCATTTAAAATCGAAGAAAAATTTTTCACTTACGGAATACATGATACCATACCGCATGATCGTAACCCAGAACAACGCTCCTAAAGTAGCATTGGAGACAATGTTATTATTGAAAGATTTGCCTTTGCCTCAAACAGAAAAGATATTATCGCAACTTGAACAATTCTGCGAAAGCGATCTCTATTATCCGAAAATGATGAATGAAAGTGATTTAAAATCCTGCGAAGCTGCCGGCATTGAGATCGGATCACATGGATGGACGCATATATTACTAAAGGGTTCGTTGGGCGCGGAAATCTTAAAACATGAAATCGTTGAATCAAAAATAGCACTCGAAAAAATGCTCGGGCATGAAGTGGAATGTTTTGCATTTCCCGCTGGTCAGTATGACAATGAAGTGGTTAATTATACACGGCAAGCAGGTTACAAATATATATTTGCAGCCGGCGATCAGTTTTTTCACCCAACGAATACTGATACAGTACCTGTATTATTTCCCAGGATTACCCCTTCCGCAGGCAATATCGATATGAATATTTTGAAAATAGAAAGTTTGAATTTGCTTCTCAAAAACAAACTGTCGGCTCATGGACAAGAATAAAGAAGTGTATGAGAACCATAGGATTTCAGCCCGTTACTTCGGATGGCATTGGATGTTTCCCCCGGAAAAGAAATTTCTGCAAACACTTCGTGAAAAGCAAGCACCTGTGAGCATGCTTGATGTAGGTATCGGCGGCGGCAGGACAACTCATTCTTTTGCGCCCAGAGTAGAGCATTATACAGGCATTGATTATTCAGGTGCGATGATCAGTTATTGCAAACGGAAATTCAAGTCTTTAAAAAATGTGGAATTGTTCGAGATGGATGCGAGAGATTTATCTGCTTTTCCTGATGAAAAATTCGACATTGTTCTATTCTCCTTTAATGGAATCGATTGCGTGGATTATGAAGGAAGGAATAAAATTCTTTCCGAATTCAGGCGGGTATTGAAACCAGGCGGAACGTTATTGTTTTCTTTTCATAATGTCAGGCACCTGTATAATTTATACTCTTTTCAAATGCCACGAAATCCATTTACGATTCCGTGGGAGCTGAAAAGAATAAAAATGCTCCACAAGCTGAATGGTCCTCCAAGCCAGTACGTAGGCAAAGAAATATTTTCAATGTATGATGGCGCAGATAATTTTCATACGCTTATCTTCTACCTATTGCCGGAAAAACAATTGCATGATCTTCGTCGTACCGGATTTGAATTAATGCAATGGTGGGACCTTGCATCAGGCAAAACAATTGAATCCGATCAGTTGATTGATACTGCTATTCCGTGGATATTTGTCCAGGCGCACAAATTATGATGTATAAGTACCACTTGAAGGACGGCTTGCCGGACGAAATTTTTATGCCGGTAAAAAATATCTTCGATCAATGTAACCATCGTTTTTTTTACCAGGATCCCGAATGGCTTCGTATGGAGCCGGACAAAAAGAAACTGCTTATAGTAACAGATTCTTCAAATAGTATTATCGCTTATGCTGCATTGGAAACAAAGAAACTAAGAACCATTCATCTTTCATTTGGGCCTGTAACTTTGAATGAGGACGACTTGCCGGAAATCATTGCCGGCATGGCAAAGTGGTTGAAAGAACAAGGATGGTGGAGACTTACCATACAGCTTGCAATTCCTGTTATTCATGGTGGAGATCATATCGTAAGCAAAACCCGGGAGCTGGCTTTTTTTCGCCAGTCAAGCAATCTCTTCAACTGGAAAAGCTGGTGGCTGGCATTGGATCAGGAACCTGAGCAACTCATGAAATCCTTCAGCCATCATCATTTAAAAAGTGTGCGGCAAGGATTGAAACAACCAATAACATTCCTAGAAGCCACCACAGATGAACAGGCGCTTATGCTTGCATCATTGTATATTGAAATGTACCGCAAGCGGAAATTGCCCGTGAATGAAAATGATACACGGCAACTTTTTTCAGCAGTCAATAACTATATTCAACAACATAAGAAAGGTATCATGCTCGAAGCGGTGCTCGATGGTCGGACGGTTGGAGGTATCGTGATAATTTTCCAGGGAAACACAGCGTACTATTATCTTGGAGTAACAACCATCAGCTACAAGAGAAGTATTCCAATCCTTTATGCTGCGTTTTTTCATGTGATGGCCTATTGTCGCAAATCCGGAATCAGTACGCTTGATTTTGGCGGCATTGCAGTTGCAAGTAAAGAAGGGGAATCACTCCACAATATCAACCGTTTCAAAATGGGCTTTGGAGGAAATGCAGTTAACTATCCGGGGCTAATGGTATTTGACCTTAATCCATTGATATCGCGCAGCATTGAAAAAGGAATGCAATGGAGAAATCAATTCAGGAAATGGAAGGAACGGAAATGAATCAGGATGATACTTTTTTTTTGAAAAATCCGTTTCTCAATAACTTAGAATTTCTAGGATAAATTACTTTTCTGTTTTGAACTGAAAATGTGAATTTATTCATTCCAATGTCCCAGCTTCAAACCGGTCATCATCTGCAGCTCATCATTATAAGGTTTGAAAAATGCCGTCAGCTCACCCAAAATCTCAGGTGACATTGGAGGAAGTTTCGCAATGGTATCTCCTGTATTTGCCTTGAAGAGCCAATCACGTATCTTGAGAAATGTCTTCGTCGGCAGTATTTTCTTTGCGATGATTTTAAGCGGATTCTCATTATTCATCAACCAAATTAAAAACCTGCCCATCTTCTTTGATCGAGCTTTTTTTGTGGGATTATGAATCACCGTAGTATCAACAACTATCGAATCATTAACTTCAAGTCGTCTGAACAGCCGCGCACAAACCGCTGAAGGATCCGACTTCAATTCATCAAATAATATAATCTGCACCTGTTGTTTTGGGAAAAAGCGGAGTATTTTTTTTAAATGCTCCGAATACAAACCCAGTTCTATAAAAAGGCGGAACATCTGATCCTTTTCTCCTTTACTGAAATTAGTTAACGAGGTTGAAATAGCAGACCAGGGTTTGGTATACCAACCGCTTTCCCGCTCCATATTGTACGACGAATAGGCCCGCTCTATAGGATTGCGAATGATCAACACAATAAGGCAATCAGGGTTGTGCTCATACAGTCTCGTGAGAGCTTCTTCATTCTCATACAGACTTGCATTTTTTGCTATTATTTTTTTTGCTGAATGCGAAAATGTTTCAGGAAAATACTTTTTAAATGCATGTTCAAAGCCTTCCAGATATTCCTCGTCATTCGCGAAAAAAGCAAACTCGGTGAGGTTATGAGTGATAAGTGACGGATGTTTCCCTAAATAATTTTTTAGTGAAGTGGTAGCTGCTTTTTGCGCACCGACAATCATCAGATCAATTTGTCGCATGGATGATTTTGCAGATTAAGAATAGTGCGTGCCTTTTATTTAAGCTTTATTCAGGAGTTTAATATAATCACAAACTTGCGATAATTAGTACATTAGTCGCTCACTTTCCCCAACTTCTCATGTGCGGCATTGCAGGCTACTTTGCACCTCATCATTCATTCGGCGCAAACGTGCTCGAACAGATGACCCGTTGCATGGCACATCGTGGTCCCGATGCAGAAGGATTTTTCCGGGATGAAAATGCAGGTCTGGGTCACCGTCGTTTAAGCATCATTGATGTTTCGAGTGATGCCAATCAACCCATGTCGTCGCACGATGGTCGCTGGGTAATGATATTCAATGGCGAGGTATTTAACTTCCGAGATATCGCAAAAGATCTTTCCGTTTCCTGGCGAACACAATCAGACACCGAAGTGATGTTGGAAGCATTTAGTAAATGGGGACCTGAAGCAGTGAAAAAATTCAATGGCATGTTTTCGATTGCATTGTATGATGTGCACGAAAAAAATATGTACCTCTTTCGCGATCGTATCGGTGTTAAGCCTTTGTACTATGCCCTTTTCGAAAATACAGTATTCTTCGCATCAGAATTAAAAGCACTCACCCTTCCCAAAGAAATCCGAACACAGCTTCAAACAGACAGGGAAGCAATCGCTTTATACTTACAGCTCGGATATATCCCACAGCCCTATACAATCTGGCAGCAAGTAAAAAAATTTCCTTCTGGTTGTTACTTAAAAATAACTGAAACAACACAGGAATTTACAACGTGGTGGAAGCCGCAGGATGCCGTTCATTCAGAGGTAATCAAAGACGAAGAGCAGGCTAAAAAACAATTACACGAATTGCTTTCCAGTGCTGTAAACTATCGGCTCATCAGTGATGTTCCTTTCGGAACATTTCTCAGCGGCGGCATTGATTCATCACTCATTACGGCACTTGCTCAACAAAACAGCGCAACCAAAATCAACACCTTTACCATCGGATTCAAGGAGGAGCAATACAACGAAGCTGCACATGCAAAAAAAATAGCAACCTTCCTGCATACCGATCATCATGAACATATAGTAACGTATAAAGATGCGATGAACCTGGTAGAGGAAGCGATGGATATTTATGATGAGCCGTTCGCAGATTCTTCCAGCATTCCCACGTTGCTGATTTCTAAATGGACCCGGCAACAGGTGAAGATGGTGCTTACAGGTGATGGTGGTGATGAATTATTTATGGGATATGGAATGTATTATTGGGCAAAATTGCTGAACCGGCCATTGGTTAAATTCGCAAGGGCTCCGATTGCTTCAGCTCTTTCGGTGATGGGCGAAAAATACAGGCGCATCTCCTGGCTTTTCCGTTTCAATGACGACCAGAATATTCAACAGCATATCTTTTCACAGGCGCCATATTTTTTTACGGAAGAGGAAATTAAAGGCCTCATGAAAGCTCCCAGTTTATTGGCTTCACTGCCGGTTTTTACAAGCCAGGTAAAACGTACACTATCTCCGGAAGAGCAGCAATCTTTTTTCGATTTACAATATTATTTGAAAGATGATCTGCTGGTAAAAGTAGATCGTGCCAGCATGAAGTACGCGTTGGAATGTCGCACTCCGTTTCTCGATTACCGTGTTGTTGAATTTGCATTGAATGTTTCGCAACAGCTGAAGATGAGCAGGAATGCGCTGAAAATTTTGCCTGCTAAATTGTTGAGTGACCTGTTACCAAAGGAATTATTTAACAGACCCAAACAGGGTTTCTCCATTCCGCTTTTAAAATGGATGCTTCACGAATGGCGCTATCTTATTGATGATTATCTTTCGGAAGAAACGATCCGGGAGCACGGCATCGTGAATGTACCTGAAGTGGAAGCAATGAAGAAGAAATTCTTTGCAGGTGAACATTATCTTTATAATCGTCTCTGGAACCTGATCGTATTACATCGCTGGTTTCGTCAACATTCGCAATCGTGATGAGTGAATCTTTACATAAGCAGTGTTTGATCTGCAACCACCCGAAGCTCCAGATACTTACACGATACGCAGTGCATCATCTTGTGAAGTGCAGTAACTGCGGTTTCGTTTTTGCAAACAGCATTCCTTTAGAATCAGAATTGGTTCATCATTATGAAGGATATGGTCGCAGGAATTACTTGTCACCCATCACTGTAAAGCGATATCATGAATTACTGAATCGTTTTGAAAAATTCAGAAGCACACGGAAGCTGATAGATGTAGGATGTGGCATTGGATATTTCTTGGAAGTTGCAAAGGAACAAAACTGGAATGTATATGGAACAGAATTTACAGATGAAGCGATACGCATTTGCCGTGAGAAAGGAATCAATATGCAACAGGGAAAATTAAATCCGGCCAACTATGAAGCGACATCTTTTGATGTAATTACTTCGTTTGAAGTATTGGAACACATTAACAATCCACGTGAAGAAGTGCAGCACTTTCATAGGTTGCTGCGCCAGGGAGGCGCAGTGTACATCACCACGCCCAACTTTAATTCACTGTCACGGATTTTTTTAAAGGAAAAATGGAATGTGCTGGCTTATCCCGAACATTTATGCTATTACACGCCCGCTACACTTCAGCGGCTGTTTACTGAATCCGGCTTTTCGTTGCTCAAAATAGAAACTACCGGCATCAGTATTACCCGGGCTAAAACGAGCCTGAAAATTTCCAATCAATCTTATATCTCTGAAACATCGGATGATGAAAAATTTCGGCGCACCCTGGAATCCAATTCTCTAATGAGAAGCATCAAATCTGTAACGAATAAGCTACTTACTTTTTGGGATGCCGGCGACAGTATCAAAGCAACCTTCATCAAAAAATAAATGGGAAAGCGGGTTTTGTACATATCGTATGATGGAATGACGGATCCGCTCGGGCAATCGCAGGTAATTCCCTATTTGAAAGGATTAAGTCTCTTGGGTCATCAGGTTGCGATTGTAAGTGCTGAGAAGAAGGAATCGTTTTTGCAACTGGGTCAAGCCATCCAAAAAATATTGACAGCAGCTAATATTGAATGGCGACCTGTTCTTTACTCAAATGCTTTTCCGGGGTTTTCTGCCTATGCAACTTTTCGACGACTTAGAAGAAAAGCAATTCAGCGACAGCATAAAAATCCATTCAACATTGTTCATTGCCGCAGTTATATACCTGCACTGATTGGTATGGAATTAAAAAAAAGATCAGGGTTGAAATTCATTTTCGACATGCGTGGATTTTGGGCTGATGAACGCGTGGAAGGTGGGATCTGGGATCTGCGAAATCCATTGTATCGAAGTGCATTTCAATTTTTTAAAAAGAAAGAGCGGGAATTTCTCAGCGAAAGTGATGCAGTGATTAGTCTTACTTCAGCTGCGAAGGTTGAGATATTATCATGGAATGAATTGAAAATTAATTCCGGTAAAATCAGCGTAATTCCCTGTTGTGCCGACCTAGATTTTTTTTCAGAAAAAAATACCGATCTGAAAAAGCAACAACAACTTCGCGATGAACTGGGCATTCAGGCCGCTGATTTTATCCTATGCTATTCAGGATCTACAGGCACCTGGTATTTATTGAATGATATGTTAAAATTCTTCCGCTGTCTACTTGATGAAAAACCAAATTCTAAATTTCTCTTCATCACTCCGGATGAAAAGGAAAAAATTGTTTCAGCTGCCACTGCTATCGGTATTGAAAAATCAAGCATCATCGTTGTTTTTGCAAAAAGAGATGCAATGCCCTTGCTGTTGAGTTTAAGCCATGCAGCAATCTTCTTCATTAAAAATTCGTTCTCAAAAAAAGCTTCTTCCCCAACAAAAATGGGTGAGTTTATGAGCATGGGAATTCCAATAGTTTGCAATGATGGCGTTGGTGATGTGGGAACCATCATGAGTACTTGCAATGCCGGCATCCTGCTTCCTAACCTCGAAGATGCTTCGTTGAGAAATGGTGTAAAGCAAATATTGACTTCCTCATTCCCAAAAGAGGAGATTAAAGATGCGGCCATGCATTTTTATTCACTCAAACAAGGCGTCAAACAATACGACGAAATTTACTCTTCTTTGTAGTGGAACATGCCAATACCCCAAAAGAAAATACTCTTTATCGGCCCTCACCGGCCTAACAGAAACGGCAGTCAGCGCTTCAGGATGGAACAGTATTTTCCGTACCTGGAAGAACAGGGTTTTATCTGCGACTACTCCTGGTTCCTGGAAGAAAAAGAGGATCGTATTCTTTACAGTCCGGGAAATGCATTTGGAAAACTTGGTGTTTTTATGAAGGCAGTAATCATACGCTTACGCGATGTGCTCCATGCCAACAGGTACGATATCATTTTTATTCAGCGGGAAGCCCTAATGACAGGATCTGTTTTTTTCGAACGGCAATTTTCACGTTCCGGCGCAAAAGTAATTTTTGATTTTGACGATGCGATCTGGCTTGAAGACACTTCTGAGGCGAATAAGTCCATGGCCTGGCTGAAGCGTCCTTCGAAAACTGCTGATATTATTAAAGCATCAAATTTGGTGATTGCTGGCAATGAATTCTTAGCTGATTATGCACGGCAATTCAATAGCGCTGTCGAAATAATACCCACCGTGGTGGATACTTCTATCTACGTTCCGGAAAAAAAACCTGCAACAGAACGCATATGTATCGGGTGGAGTGGAAGTAAAACCACTGTAAAACATTTTTCCCTGATTGTGCCCGTTTTGAAAACGCTGAAGGAAAAATATGGATCGCAAATCTTTTTCAGGCAAATTGGTGATAAGAATTTTACGGCAGCTGGTCTTTCAATTGAAAGTTCAGACTGGAAACTTGAGGGCGAAGTAGATGAATTAAACAGCATTGATATTGGGTTGATGCCACTGCCGGATGATGAGTGGTCTAAAGGTAAATGCGGTTTTAAAGCTATACAGCTCATGGCCCTCGAAATTCCATCTGTAGTTTCTCCGGCAGGAGTGAATAAAAAAATCATACAGCATGGCGAAAATGGCTTTTTAGCTTCTGATACTGAAGACTGGATAAAATGTATTTCTGATTTAATTGAATCTTCTTTACTTCGGGAAAGGATAGGTGCATCAGCACGAAAAAGCGTAGAAGAAAAATATTCTGTAAAATCACAATTCCCGCGTTTGCTTTCTATACTTTACTCTTTGACAGGTATAACTAACTAAGGAAAAAAGCAGTTCGCATTTTTAATTTTGGGAGAATTCTTAAACACTGAAAAATGAGAAAATATTTACCGGTAAAACATTTTTCAGGATCTTACTATTTTATGATTTTTATGCTCATTGTGGTTATAAGGACTTTATTCACCTTATTTTATCCATTAAACAGTTACCAGTTTTTTGCGGCTGATAGCAATGAATATGTCGGGCTCGCAAATAATATTCTTTCCTTCAACTTCAACTTTGATATCGGCCGTTTTATCCGTTCACCGCTTTATCCCTTTTTTATTGCGCTACATAAAATTATTTTTCAGAGCTACTGGCAAAATGCCCTTATCGCATCTCAAATATTATTGTCTGGTTTTACAGGAATTTATCTTTGCCTGATTAGCAAAGAGCTTTTTAAAAATGTGCCTTCGATAGTAATAACCGGCCTTTTGTATTCGATTTATCTTCCCGTTTTTTATTATGTCTATTCATTTACTTCAGAAACAGTATACATGTTTTTCAATGTGGTGTCGATATATTACCTTCTTCGATTATTGAAAGAAAACAGAGCAAAGCATTTGATAGGATATGGAGTAAGCTTTTCACTTGCCTACTTAACGAGAGCAGAAATCCTCCTCTTTGTACCATTTGTCGTGTCGCTTATTTTTTACGCTTACAGAAAGAATTTTTATGATGCTTTTAAAATTTCCTGTTCGGTATTTATCATTTGGTTTTTAATGACCTTACCGTGGGCGCTTGTGAACGAAAAGATTCATCATTCCTATATCACTTCAAGCAATGGTGGCAAATATGTATTTTATCTTTCAAATTCACGGCTTGGTTACGCAGACATTGTAGAAACTCCTGCAATAGGTTCTCCGGGATATGATGCACTGCTTAACAATTATAATTTTTATAATTCCGACTATGATTCCATCATCAACCTGGCATCCAATATTAAACAGGACGCCTTTTTTCTCTCGGCAATCCGGTGGATAGGCAACAATCCGGATAAATTTATAAAAGTGAAAATATGTAACCTGTTGAACTTTTTTTTACCTGGTCTTACTTTAAATCATCACTCCTTCAAGGACCGGCTGATCATGTTTATTTTCACACTTCCGTTTCATGCTCTATTCTACCTTGGATTATTCCAGGCTATACGATCCGCAGGCATTATTCCGCACCTCTGGATTTTATTTTATTTCGCATGCATGTGTGGATTTTTAACGCTGTTTCTGTACTCCGCACGTTTCAGGGCCTACGGGCTTGAAGTGTATTTCCTTATTTATTCTTCTTACGCAATCACAAATATTATTCAACATTCGAAGAAACTGGTAGCGGCGTAATTATTTGATTTTGCCCCTGACGCATCCTGGTTTTGAGCGGGTGTCTTTTTTTACTGTATCCCCGCAGCTTATTTCTACGAACCTCATTAACATGATTCAGGATTACAAGTCCTGTAAGAAAAAAAGGGATGCATGGAATTTTATACCGAACAAGAGCTCCAAAATTATAGGATGTAAAACCTACCGCAAACGCAAATAAAATGGAAAATGAAAAGCAGAAGAATACATCAGCGTTCGTAAAAATTGCACCCATGGTTTGCTTAATGCCATTTCGTACAAATATGTAAATGGTAAAACCCATAATAAAAATACTTTCGAGTGCAGCCATCAGCATTACCGGGTTGTCAGCTTCCCAGAGGTAAGGTCTGAAAAGGGTTACATTGACAGCCGCCGGGAAAGTCTTAGCAATACTTTGCCAGCTATTATCATTTACTCCAAGGCTATATCCCGAGGCATGCTCGCTTTCCGCCAGATGGGCGTGCCATTGCTGAAATGATTCGGCAGTATCAAGCACATTCCCCAGCGAGAACTTAGAAATTTCATTTCCCAGTTGTACAACGAGCAGATATCCAAATGCCAGTGCAATGAAAAATACCCCAGGACCAATAATCACTCTGAGAAATTTATTACTGATGTGATTTCTGTAGGTAAGTATAACCCACATCAATAAAGAAGGTATGAGACTGATAATAATGTATGCCTTTACCTGAAGGGCAATATATCCGGTGAAAAAAATGATTACGCTATTGATGACTATATTTTTGCGCCGGAGGAAAATGCTATAGGAGGAATAAGTGATCCATCCCAGGCAACCGAATGTGATGCTGTCCTTTAAAATGCCGGAACCCCAAAAGAAAACAGATGGAACAAACAATATGCTGTAGGCGAGTGGTTTCGTTAAGTTAGGATGTAGCTGAACAAATGTTCTGAGCAATGCCCACGCTCCTGTAAATGATAAAACGGAAATAAGGACGGCCATTACAGGATAAGAATGAAAGGACAAAACACTTAAGACGCCGTAAATCCTGTCTGCCATCCAGGTAGATGGATCCCGGAAGTAGCTTAGCCCATATGTGTATTCATAGGTATCAGGTGTTATTGTTTTAGCGGGAAGGAAAAGTAATTTGAAAAAAGTGCTAAAAGAATCATTGATGGAATTATTAAAAACCTGAGAATCCCGAAAATAATAGGAAGTGTCTCCACCATCGTAATAAAAGACATAAATAAACCCGACTCCCAGTCCTCCCATAATTTTTACCATCATCCCCGGGATAAAATATTTTTTCAACGGTGACTGATTATAAACAAAATTGCGATACAGATAGGCAAAAATCAGGATGATGACCAAATAGATGGGCAGCAGGAAAACATCCTGCAGGTAAAACATCTTTATATTTTCTCCCTTAAACATGCTGCACTAAAATTAGGAAAATGAAAATTGAGCTGCACAAATGAAAGCTTTAATATATAGTGTATCTTATATCATCCTACTCAGCTCTACTACATCAAGGAAGCATCCGGAATTTTGCAGAATTTTTTCAAATCTTCATTAATCGTTCTGCCGCTTTTTCCAGGGTTTCATTTTCTTTCGCAAAACAAAACCGCAACATCTTCCTGTCTACAGCATGATGATAAAACACTGACGTAGGAATAGCTGCCACGCCAATTTCTTTTGTTAGGCGCATGGCAAACTCGGTGTCTTTCTCATTGCTGATTCCTTTGTAACCCAACATCTGAAAGTAACTTCCGGAAGCAGGTTTTGCTTTGAAACGGGAACCCTCCATCAACTTTAAAAAGTAGTCGCGCTTTGCTTCATAAAATTCGCGAAGCCCCAAATAGTGCGACGGATCTTTCATCATTTCAGTAAAAGCATATTGAATGGGTGTGTTGGCAGAAAATACAATGAACTGGTGCGCCTTGCGAAATTCCCGCATCAGTTCTGCAGGTGCCAGGCAATAGCCCATCTTCCAACCCGTGTTGTGATATGTTTTACCAAATGAAAAAACCACGAAGCTGCGTTCCGCGAGTTTCGGATACCGCATTACACTCTGATGTTCATTGCCATCGAAGATAATGTGCTCATACACTTCATCACTCAGGATAATGATGTCTGTATTCTGAGTGAGCTTCTGCAACTGCTTCATGTCCTGAACAGTCATCACCATGCCACTCGGATTCTGCGGCGTATTGATGATGATCATTTTCGTGCGCTGATTGATAAGTTTTTTCACATCGTTCCAATCAATCTCATAGGAAGGCGGTTCGAGCTCCACATAAATCGGCACACCGCCATTCAGTTCAACAGAAGGCGCGTAACAATCATAGGCAGGTTCAAAAATGATCACTTCATCATCTTCTTCCACCACGGCTGTAATCGCTGCATAGATCGCTTCAGTACCGCCGGCCGTAACAGTGATTTCTTTATCAGCATCATATTTTGCCGAATATATTTTTTCAACTTTCTCCGCAATCGCTTCACGCAATGGAAGGATGCCGGCCATTGGTGCATATTGGTTCAGTCCCTTCCGCATGAATTGCTCCACCAGTTCAATGAGCCTTTCGTCACACAAAAAATCAGGAAATCCCTGCGAAAGGTTGATGGCATTGTGTTCATGCGCCAATGCTGACATAATGGTAAAAATGGTGGTGCCCGTTTTAGGCAGCTTCGACTTTATGTGAGAAGGGTAAACAGGCATATAGAAATTTCAATTGACTTTAAAAATTAATTCACAGGTTGCTTTGATTGGTATTTGCTGAATCAGCCATCTATTTAATGCAGTGCTAATTGTGATACCCGGAAACTCTTTTACTTCCTTTCAGGTGCAGCATCAACAAAATGCAAACATTTCTTTGATGCAGGAAAAAATTATGGTGATCAGGAGGGAATTATCTTTCTTTGCTTCCGTCACCATTCTTTTCCTGACTGCAAGTTAAAATACGGGGAACGATCTGCACAATGATTTTTATTCTTCTCTTCTCTTCGCTCCTGTATTGGTCTCCTGAATCAACCGTTGGGTATAGCCCTATTGATTCAAATGCTGCTGGTTATGAATGGTGGGATCAATGGCTGAAGAAAAATGTGTCAGCCACAGGCGAAGTGAACTACAAAAACATGAAGCCCGAACTTGGAACACTTCGGTCGTTCACCGCCGGCCTTGGCAAGAGTGAACCTGCTGTCACCGCGACCAAAAACGAACAGTTAGCGTATTGGATCAATCTGTATAATGCTGCCACCATTCAACTCGTTCTTGAACATTACCCTTTGAAAAGCATTCGTGATATTGCCAATGGCAAACCGTGGGATGATGCTTTTATTTCAGTTGGTGAAAAGAAATACGCATTGAATAACATTGAAAATGATGTGTTAAGAAAAAAGTTTACTGATCCACGTATTCATTTTGCTATTAACTGCGCTTCCAAATCATGTCCGAAGCTATTGAATGGCGCGTATCTTCCTGATAAGCTTGACGTACAACTGAACAGTATGACGAAATTATTTATCAATGATGCTTCAAAGAATAAAATAACGGCCACTCAGATTGATATTTCTGAAATCTTTAACTGGTATCAAAAAGATTTCATACAAAAGGGCAGCGTGATTAATTTTTTGAATGAATGGTCAGCAACCCGGATTTCCGCCACTGCTTCCATCCATTATTTAAATTATGATTGGAGTTTAAACGAAGCACCATGAAAAAGCACGATAGTTTATTGATGATTTTTGTGAAAAACCCGGTTCCCGGAAAGGTGAAAACCCGGTTGGCAAAGACAATGGGTGAAGAGAAAGCACTTGAAATTTACCGGCAACTGCTTGACCACACTCATAAGGTAACGCAAAAGCTGGCCGTTGATAAGATTGTTTTTTATTCCGATGAAATAATTGCGGATGATATCTGGGAAGAAAATGTCTTTGATAAAAAAGTGCAGGAAGGCAGTGATCTCGGCAAACGAATGACGAATGCATTCAAATATGCTTTCAGCAAAGGCTACCGCAAAGCGATTGTGATCGGCAGCGATTGTTTTGACATCACCCCAAAAATAATTAACGAAGCATTTGCGGCTTTGCCTGCGAATAACTTTGTAATTGGTCCATCACATGATGGTGGCTACTACCTCCTTGGCATGGCCACGTTGTATGCGGCTGTATTTAAAAATAAAAGATGGAGCTCAGATGAGGTATTCCATGATACGCTTGTCGACATTCGCAACATCAACGGCTCGTACAAGTTACTGAAGGAATTAACTGATATAGATACGGAAGCAGATCTTGATTCGGTAAGAAATATCGCCTCCTGAAATTACAAAAGAGAACTTTGCTGAAATTTAATTTTTATCCAGCGGCATTTTTCTGAGTCCATAATGGGAAAATTGAGAGCTCCGATTTTTCCTGAACAATCAAATTCAATTTACGGATGAACTTGTTAGAACAATTAAAGGAAACAGTGCATTTTATCCAATCAAAAAATGTAACCGACCCTCAGGTGGGTATCATTTTGGGAACAGGCCTGGGAAATCTCGTCACACGAATAAACAAGGAAGTTGAAATTGACTACCGTGACATTCCGCATTTTCCCCTTTCCACCGTGGAATATCACAAAGGAAAAATGATCTATGGCACTCTGGGCGGAAAAAAAGTAGTGGCTTTACAGGGAAGATTTCATTTGTATGAAAACTATTCGATTCAGCAAATCACCTTTCCCGTAAGGGTATTGAAACAACTTGGCATTCAACAATTGCTGATCTCCAATGCTGCAGGCGGATTGAATCCTGCTATAAAAAAAGGATCGCTGATGATAATTGATGACCACATCAATATGCAGCCATTTAATCCCTTAACAGGAAAAAACCATGAGGAATTAGGACCACGCTATCCGGACATGAGTTGTCCCTATGATGCGGCGATGATTAGAAAAATGGAACATTGTGCAGTGCAAATGAACCTCCCGCTTTATAAAGGTGTTTACGTGGCCGTGAATGGACCGAACCTTGAAACAAGAGCAGAATACCGCTTTCTGAGAATGATTGGCGCAGATGCTGTAGGCATGTCCACTGTGCCTGAAGTGATTGTTGCCAATCACATGTCGCTGCCGGTAGCCGCCGTTTCAGTAATTACTGATGAATGTGACCCTGATCATTTAAGACCGGTAAACATTGCTGAGATTATTGAAACAGCAGGAAAAGCAGAATTACATTTGACCAACCTCTTCGAAAATCTGGTGAAGGAGTTATGAAAGAAATGATGAAGAATTAATTGAAAATGGAAGAGGCAAAGCATCCGGATACTGCAATAAGAAAAAGAAAATACAACCAAACAACCTATACCAACAGATGAAAACCTATTACAATCCGGAAGACCTCAAAAAATTCAGTAACATTGGCGAGTTCGACAAACCACTGGCAGATAAATTTTTTAGCTGGTATGGTGATGTGTTTGCCGAAGGTGCTCTTACAGCCCGCGAAAAATCGTTGATTGCACTTGCCGTTGCACATGCGGTTCAATGTCCCTATTGCATTGATGCCTATTCGGAAGATACACTTGCAAAAGGTTGCACTGAAGAACAGATGATGGAAGCTGTGCATGTTGCAGCAGCCATTCGTGGAGGTTCGTCCCTTGTTCATGCAACACAGATGATGAATAAGGTGAAGGAATTAACGATGTGAGGGAATAGTGAGTAGCGAGTCATTGGTCATTGGTCGTTAGTCCTGAGTCGTTAGTAATTGGTCATTAGACATTAGTTCACTAGTCAGTCGTAGTAATAGTGAATTGTTAGCTGGACAACAGAAAACTCACAACAGTCAACAAACAACAGTCAACACACATTGTCTCATGCATACATCGGCACATCAAATCATCGGCACATCATTTTAAATCCATTTTCAAATACCATCAATGAAATCTTTACTTGCGCAGCACCATGAACTTTCACAATCCGGCCGGCAGTTACAATTGCTGGATGAAGTGGTGCAGTCTGCTGCAATTACCCCTTTTAAAGAAAAACTGAAAACGTTGGGATTTTATCCGCTAAAACCAACGGGCATTGACATATTGCAGATAAATGTGGGCAAGTTGTGCAATCAAACCTGCAAACATTGTCATGTAGATGCCGGGCCGGATCGCAAAGAGATCATGTCAAGGGAAACGTTGGAACAATGTCTGGAAGCAGTGCGTACCTCAGGTATTTCAACAGTGGATATTACCGGTGGCGCTCCTGAATTAAATCCGCACTTCCGTTGGTTTGTTAAAGAGTGTACGCAACTCGGTGTTAAGGTGATGAATCGTTGCAACCTCACTGTCATTTTTTCCAATAAAAAATACAATGACCTGCCGGAGTTTTTCGCTGAGCATAAGATAGAAGTCGTGAGTTCGTTGCCCTTTTACAATGCAGACCGGACAGATAGACAGCGTGGTGAAGGCGTATTCGCTGCCTCTGTAAAAGCAATGAAGTTGCTGAATGCGGTAGGCTATGGTAAAGCAGCAAGTGGGCTTATATTGAATCTTGTGTATAATCCAACAGGTGCATTTCTTTCATCTGGACAACAGGTCCTGGAAGCACAATTTAAAAAAGTGCTGCATGAAGAATTTGATGTCGTATTCAACCATTTATTCACGATTACCAATATGCCTATCAGCCGTTTTCTTGATTTCCTGATCACAAGTGGCAATTATGAATCTTATCTGGAAAAATTATTAGCCGCATTCAATCCGGCAACGGTGAACGGATTAATGTGTCGCAACACACTTTCCGTTAGCTGGGATGGTTATTTATATGACTGCGATTTCAACCAGATGCTCGATCTGAAAATCGGTGAAGGTGATGCCATGCACATTAAAAATTTAGATCTCAATTATTTAAACCGTCGCGAAATTATCGTCTCTCAGCATTGTTATGGCTGCACTGCCGGTGCAGGTTCCAGTTGTGGCGGTGAAGTGGTGAAATAGTTCCTATTGGTCCTCATTTTTATCAGTGCGCCCGATTAAATTCATTTGTTCAGGTTTATAGATATCAATTAATAAGTGGGCACTGCGAAACCCAAATAAATTATCCTCCAGAAAACCATTTCGCTCATTCATCCTCAATTCATAAATTTACCATCTTCATCAATATTCAATTTGTAAGATGGCAACTACCATAATAAAAGAGCTGGGAGATAAAATTCAACAGGAGAGCACCTTTGTTGATTCATTGAGAAATGAATTGGGTAAAGTAATAGTAGGTCAGCAATACATGGTGGACCGTCTCATACTTGCATTACTGTCTAACGGGCATGTTTTGCTGGAAGGTGTTCCAGGGCTCGCTAAAACACTTGCTATAAAAACGCTTGCATCGGCCATACGAGCTAAGTTTAGTCGCATTCAATTTACACCTGACCTCTTACCGGCTGATGTGTTAGGCACCATGATCTACAACCAGCAAAAAAATGAATTCACCGTAAAGCAAGGTCCCATTTTCGCCAATTTGATTCTGGCAGATGAAATCAACCGTGCTTCCGCGAAAGTGCAGAGTGCATTGTTGCAGGCCATGCAGGAACGACAGGTAACTATCGGCGAACACACCTATTCGCTGGAAGAACCCTTTCTCGTTTTGGCAACTCAGAATCCATTGGAGCAGGAAGGAACCTATCCGTTACCGGAAGCGCAGGCTGATCGTTTCATTATGAAAGTGATCATGAGCTATCCCGAAAAAGAAGATGAACGATTGATCATTCGTCAGAATATTGCAGACGATCCAATAATCATTCAACCGGTTATCTCACCGGCTGATATATTGCGCGCCAGGCATTTGGTGCGTGATGTGTATATGGATGAAAAAATTGAACAGTACATTATCGATATTGTTTTTGCCACCCGGAATCCTGCTGAATATAAGTTACCGAAATTGAAAAATCTGCTGCGTTATGGCAGTTCGCCGCGTGGCAGTATTAACATTGCGCTGGCTGCAAAATCCCTTGCTTTCATGCAGCACCGTGCCTTTGTAATTCCTGACGACATAAAAAATGTCTGCCTAGATGTACTCCGTCATCGTATTGGCATCACCTACGAAGCGGAAGCTGAAAATGTAACCACCGATGAGATCATCCGTGAAATTATTCGCACGGTCGAAGTGCCTTAGCAGTGGAGGTGAGGACTTGGACTTAAGACACAAGATGTCAAAAAGCAGACACAACAACATAAACTTTTCAAACATTTCAAACCCTTCGGACTTTTACTGTGGAAACCACTGAACTCTTAAAAAAAGTCAGGAAAATAGAAATCAAAACAAAAGGCCTCGTCAGTCAATTGTTTTCCGGTGAATACCACAGTGCTTTCAAAGGCCGCGGCATTTCGTTCAGTGAAGTACGCGAATACGAGGCAGGGGATGAAATTCGCTCCATCGACTGGAATGTGACTGCACGTATGAATCATCCTTATGTTAAAGTATTTGAAGAAGAACGCGAACTGGCAGTGATACTGATAGTGGATGTCAGCCGGTCATCCATGTTCGGCACACAAAGCCAGTTAAAGCGTGACCTGATTACAGAAGTGAGTGCAGTGCTGGCAAATTCAGCAATCCGCAACAATGATAAAGTGGGTGTCATTCTTTTCAGCGACAAGATTGAAAAATTCATTCCACCCAAAAAAGGAAACTCACATATTTTACGCATCATCCGGGAGCTTGTTGACCTTATTCCCGCTTCCAAAGGAACCAATCTTACAGTGGCACTCAATTACCTCAACAATGTGATCAGGAAACGCAGCGTGGTGTTTTTGTTGTCTGATTTTATGACTGACAATTATGAACCGATGCTTCACATCGCAGCCCGCAAACATGACATAATCGGCATTCACGTTTTTGATCATGGTGAAACTGTACTGCCGGAAATGGGATTGCTACAGGTACAGGATGCCGAGACTGGAAAAATTAAATGTATTGACACTTCAGGCGGTACCATAAAAAAACAGTATGCAAAAAAGTATGCAGACCATCTGCAAGCAGTTACTTCCACTTTTCAGAGAAGTGGTATTGATTATGTGAGCATCAATACACATGACAATTACATTCGTGCATTAATGATGCTGTTTGAACGAAGAACCAAAAGAATATAAATCATATCAATCATCCGGACTTGAGGAGTACGATCAGCATAAAATATTGGTTCACTGCAATGTTCATCGTTGCTCCATGCCTGCTCCTACAAAGTCAGTCTATTCGCATCACTGCTACACTTGATTCAACTAATTATCCGGTTGGTGACTGGATCAACATTCAATTATCCGCTGAACATTCTTACAATACGAAGATGTTGTGGAATATTCCGGTGATGATCAATTCGGTACACTTTGAAAAACTATCTGAATCAGCAATCGATTCCATTCAACAAAAAGATTTTCTCACTGAAAACAGAACCATCACCGTTACTTCTTTCGATACAGGTGTATTGCTTATTCCTCCGATTGCCAGTTATTTCCTGGAAAACGGCATAACCGATACTGTGATTACTGAACCGTTATCGGTTTATATTACTTCAGTTGCAGTAGATACAACAGCAACTGTGCGCCTGATAAAACCACCGTTTTCAATCGCTACCGCGAAACCAAATCTTTTGTGGTACCTCATTCCGCTTCTTTTTTTACTGATTCTCATCATTGCAGGTTGGTACTTCCTGAAAGAAAAAAAACGAAAAACTGTTCATTCCGCTTTACAAGACATGGATACAAGGTTACCTCACGAAAAAGCGGATGATCTCCTGCGTAAACTCGAAATGGACAAACCTTGGGAACACAAACGTATCAAGCAATTCTACGTTGAAATCACACAAATACTCCGTGAATATATGGAAGCAGGTCTTGGCTTGCCTGCACTCGAAAATACAACGCATGAAATTATTACCTCACTTCGGAAAAAATCCATAGACGAAAATTTATTGCAGCAATTAAATGAAAATCTTCACGTCGCCGATCTTGTGAAATTTGCGAAAGCAGAGCCAGCCGAAACAGTTCATCTTCATATGCTGGATACCGTAAAAGAATTTGTGCAAAAAACAAAACCGGCAACGTTGAGTACGGTTCAGGAGGAACTTCAAGCATGATCCAATTTGCAAACCCTGAATGGTTTTGGTTACTCAACAGTATTCCACTATTGACTGTTTGGTACATCTGGAGACACAAATCACAACAGCCATCGCTGCAATTTTCCACTACCTCGTTTTTTCTGAATGCGCCGGGCACACCCGGACTATACTTGCGGCACAGTTTATTTTTCTTGCGGATGATTGCATTCGCCGCATTGATAGTAGCGCTGGCAAGGCCACAAACTGTCCTCTCAAAAAGCATCCTGGCAAGTGAAGGTGTTGACATTGTGATGGCTATTGATATTTCAGGCAGCATGCTGGCCCGTGACTTTGTTCCGAGCCGTTTGGAAGCTGCAAAAAAAGTGGCGAACAATTTTATTGCGGGGCGTCCCAACGACCGTATTGGCGTTGTGTTTTTTGCAGGTGAAGCCTATACCGGCTGCCCGGTTACCATTGATCACAATGCATTGCAACAGATTATTACTACCGTAAAAACAGGATCAGTTGAAGACGGAACAGCGATCGGTTTGGGATTGGGAACGGCAGCCAATCGCCTGATGGAAAGCACCTCCCCCGAAAAAATTATTATCCTCGTAACGGATGGCGAAAACAATGCAGGAACCGTTAAACCACTTGAGGCTGCGCAATTGGTAAAATCATTGAACATACACACCTATTGCATTGGCATTTTTTCACTTGCTTCAGAAAATAAACCGGCTACCACACATGACAGCACCTACATAGCCATCGGTGGTCCTACTGCAGAAACAACCTTGTTACAGATTGCTGAAATTACAGGAGGAAAATATTTCCGTGCCGGTAATGAGAAATCACTTCAACAGATTTACCATCAAATTGATGCACTGGAAAAAACCAAAGTAGATGTAACCACTTTTAACCGTTACACTGACCAATTTTTACTGCTTGCAATCATTGCAGCGATTGCACTAGTGGCAGAAATAATATTGCGTTACACTTATTTCCGGACAGCACCTTGATGGAAATTACCCAACCATATTATCTCTTTGCATTGCTGCTGATTCCGGTAGCGGTTTTATTCTTTATACGTTACCGAAACTGGAGGAATAAGGTTTTGCTGCAGTTCGGAGAACAGGAATTGGTGACACAATTAATTCCCGGCAACAGCATTATTCGCCCTGTACTGAAGCTCAGTTTACAACTCACTGCATTTGCGCTCATCATCTTCGGGCTTGCCAATCTTCAATCGGGAAGCTCCAGTCGTACCATTCATCACGAAGGTATTGACCTTGCCATTGTGCTCGACGTTTCCAACAGCATGCTGGCAACCGATGCAAAACCTGACAGGTTAGAAGTTGCTAAAAAATTTGCAGCGCAACTGATTGAGCAAATGCCGGAAGCACGTATCGCTCTTATCACCTTTGCCGCCGTTCCCGTTCTGCAAACACCTCTTACCATTGATCACAGCGCTGCACAATTATTACTCAACACCATCACAACTGATGCTGTGCCTGAACAGGGAAGTGATATTGGTGCAGCTTTGCAGGAAGGCATTCAGGCACTTCCGGAAAATCTGCAACACTATCGCGCCATAGTGTTGATCAGCGATGGAGAAGATCAGGAAGAAGCGCTGAAACAGGCAATGGAGACCGTTGAAAAAAACCAAATAGTTGTTTGCACCGCAGGCATTGGCAGTGAAAGCGGAACGACTATTCCGGTTACCGAAAATGGAATAACAACAGAAAAGAAGGATGAACAGGGAAATTTGGTAATCACCAGGTTCAATCCGGAAGTACTAAATGCGATCGCGAAAAGCAGCAATGGCATTTTTGTCAAGCTGACTTCAAGAGACAATGAAGCAGTACGTAAGATGGTGCTTCACCTGGATGCCATCAACAAAAATAAATTTGATGAACAGTTACTGGTACAATATGAATCTAAGTTTCAATGGTTGCTGCTTCCTGCTTTGCTCTTACTCTTCATTGATTTGCTGATCAGCAACAAAAAAATAACCTGGTTTAGAAAACGAAAACCTTTATGAAGATAAATCTGAAAAATTGTTACCCTTTTTTGTTGCAGTTATCTTTGTTCATAATGTTTTCACATCCTGTTCAATCACAAACTGCGGAGCAATTTATTTACAAAGGAAATACCGCATACAATGCAGGCAATTTCTCTGAAGCACAGCATTTGTATCAACAGGCAATGGAAAATGATGCAGCCCATCAATTTCCTCAAATTCAATTCAATCTCGGAAATGCACTTTTTCAGCAAAAGAAATATCGGGAAGCCATTCAGCAATTCAGGCAGCTTGCAGATGCAAATGTGGAAACATCTTTAAAAGCAGCGTCCAGTTACAATGCAGGAAACAGTTATTTTGAACAAAAAAATTATGCCGCCGCGCTGGCAGCTTACAAAAATACCCTTCGGCTAAATCCACGCGATGAAGATGCACGTTACAATCTCACATTGGTGAATGCATTACTGGCAACTAAGCAAGTCTCAGATAAGTCTGCAGCACAAAAGCCAAAGGAAATATTTCAGCCACCACCTGCGCAACAACTTACACCTGAAGAACAACGCCGCTTACTGGATGAACTAAATGCCGCCGAAAATAAAACCATGCAACAACTACCTAAGAAGCTCCAGCAAAAAAAGAAAAACACGAAAGACTGGTAATACAGTGTAACTCATGCTTCACCATGAGCCTCCTTTCAATTATGCCAAAAATATTTTCCACGTATCTTGTTTGTAATTTTATTTATCGTACATTTGCGATAAACAATAAATAAAATGGCCACACACAAAAAAGATGCCTTCTCTTTGAAAGAAAATGAACTGGCCGCATTCGCGAAGGCATTAAGCCATCCTGCCCGAATTGCCATTCTCAAGACCATTGCCACACACAACACCTGCATCTGCGGAGAAATAGTAGAAGTGTTGCCTCTGGCGCAGTCTACTGTTTCACAGCACCTTAAAGAATTGCTGAATGCAGGTTTAATCGAAGGCACAGTAGATGGTCCGAAATCATGCTATTGCATCAACTGGAAAACATTCAACAAATTTTCTGAAAGCTTCAATTCCTTCTTCAATAAAGCAAAAGCAATGAATGAACGCTGCTGCTGATTTTTTCACTTACTTCAACATAAAATAATTTTCACCATGGAAACAAATGAAAAATTAAAACAACAGGTAAAAAAAACCTATAGCGAAATTGCGACGCAGGAGAAAACAGTAAATGCATCCTCCTGCTGCGGTGCCACCGGATGCTCCGGTGAAGTGTACAACATTATGGCAGAAGATTACAGCCAGCTCAAGGGCTATAATCCCGATGCTGATCTTGGCCTTGGTTGCGGACTTCCAACACAGTTTGCTAAAATTAAAAAGGGCGATGTTGTAATTGACCTTGGTTCAGGTGCGGGCAATGATTGCTTTGTGGCCCGTGCAGAAACCGGTGAAACAGGAAAAGTAATTGGTATCGATATGACCACCGCTATGATTGAACGTGCAAGAACAAATGCTGAAAATCTTGGCTTCCACAACGTAGAATTCCGGCTTGGAGAAATTGAACACTTGCCGGTTACTTCCAATGTAGCAGATGTGGTTGTGAGCAATTGTGTGCTTAACCTTGTTCCTGATAAGGAAAAAGCATTTGCAGAAATTTTCCGTGTATTAAAACCAGGTGGTCATTTCAGCATTTCCGATATTGTATTGGTTGGAGTCTTACCTGAAAAACTTTTGAAGACTGCTGAAATGTATGCAGGCTGTGTTTCAGGAGCTGTTCAAAAAGAAACATATCTTCATTTTATCCGCAACAGTGGATTTGAGAATGTTACGTTGCAGAAAGAAAGACTGATCACCATTCCTGATGATATTCTTTCGGCGTACTTAACTGAGGAAGAGCTCAACACTTACAAAAACAGTGGTGTTGGAATCCACAGCATCACTGTATTTGCAGAAAAGAAAACTGATATGAAAGGTATTACGAATTCTTGTTGTGATAAAACAATATGCTGCCAATAATAAAATGAGTGCTGTTCTAATTTTTAAGCAATGATGATTGAGTTATTAACGGAACAACATTATCCTGCTGTTAAAGAAATTTATGTGCAGGGCATTGCCACCGGTCACGCAACTTTTGAAACAGCAGCTCCTGCCTGGGAAGATTGGAACAACGCTCATTTGCAGCATTGCCGGTTTGTCGCCACCGAACATCAAACCGTTGCCGGATGGGCCGCGCTAACACCTGTATCCGGACGATGTGTTTACGCAGGAGTGGCTGAAGTGAGTGTATATGTTCATACCGCAGCACGAGGAAAAGGGATTGGCAAAATGCTATTACAAAAAATGATTACTGAAAGTGAATTGCAGCATATCTGGACATTGCAGGCAGGCATTTTTCCGGAGAATACGGCGAGTATTCAGCTACACAATTCTTTGGGATTCCGCCTGGTAGGATATCGTGAAAAAGTAGGGAAGATGAATGACCGCTGGCGCGATACACTATTGCTGGAAAGAAGAAGCAGGATAACAGGAATTGATTGATAAACTAACGGGCCATGAAAAAAAACATCCTTTTTGTTTGTGTTGAAAATTCAAACCGCAGCCAGATGGCGGAAGCTTTTGCAAAAATTCACGGTGAAAATATTGTGCATGCATTCAGCGCAGGATCGAAACCATCTGGTACTATCAATCCGAAAGCTATATTGTCCATGAATGAAATTGGTTACGACCTTACCGTTCAACATTCAAAATCTTTGAAATCAATTCCTGATCTGGAATATGAATACGCCATCACTATGGGCTGCGGCGATGAATGTCCGCTGGTGAATGCAAAATATAAAGCAGACTGGGATATCCCGGATCCGAAAAATATGGAACCGGAAGACTTCAGAAATATCAGGAACCTGGTTGAACAAAAGGTGAAGGCACTGCTGCAACAATTATAACTCATACGCGATCTGTCCATCTGTAAATAATAATATACACGTTTAAAACCTTTCATCGAAATGAAATTCCGATGTAATACTTTTGACATGGTATGAAACGCTCCCCCATCCGTATCTTTCTATTGCTCGGACTTATTTCCATTACAGGCGCGCTCATTACTCAGCTCTTCTGGCTACAAAAAGCCATGAATGCAAAGGGCGACAATTTCGACAACAACGTAATACTCTCCCTGCGCCGGGTGGCTGAACACCTCGATGTTTCTTCCACCAATTCAATCATCACCCTTGAAGTAGTACGAAAAATTTCGGATCGCACCTTTCAGTTAGCCGTAAATGACAAAGTCGATTGCAACGTACTCGAATATTACCTCCGTACAGAACTCTCCTATCCCAGCCTGGATGTTGATTTCAATTATCATATTCACGAGGCGGAAACAGACAAAGAAGTATTCAGCAGAGCGGTGGATCTGAAGGATCAAAAAAGCCTGTATGCTGTCAGCACAGACCTTCCGTCATTTACAAATGGCACCTACTATGTCGTTATTTACTTTCCAACACGTGCCACATATATTGGTGTAAAGATGACCATATGGATCTTTTCCTCTTTCATATTGTTGGTAGTGACTTGCTTTTTTGTCTACACTATTTTTATTATTCTGCGGCAATTCCGGCTGGTGGAAATGCAAAAAGATTTTGTGAACAACATAGCACATGAATTCAAAACACCCATCTCCACCATTACCATTTCTGCGGAAACACTTGGCAATCCTGATATTATCCAAAAACCGGAAAGATTGCACAACTATGTGAATATTATCAAGAATGAAACCAGCCGCTTAGGCAATCAGGTTGACAGGCTGTTACAGATTGCAAAAATGGAAAGTGACAAAATCGAATTGCATGAAGAAGAAACAGATCTGCACACATTGATCCGCGAATTGCTGCCCAACCTCAGCATTAGGACAGATGAACTGAGTGGAAAACTGCGCCTCCGCCTGGATGCAAGGCAACACCGTATCATGGCCGACCGTGTCCATCTCATCAACATATTATATAGCCTCGTAGATAATGCCATCAAATATACTGAGCAAGTGCCTGACATCGAGATGCACACGTGGACTGAAGGTGACCAGCTTTGTTTGTCAGTTCAGGACAATGGCATTGGCATCACTGAAGAGCACCGTAAAAAAATATTTGATAAATTTTACCGCGTTCCTACCGGGAATATTCACAACGTAAAAGGGTTCGGCCTCGGCTTGCATTATCTTAAACTCGTGGTAACTGCCCACAAATGGAAAATAAAAGTGGAGAGTGAAAAAAATAAAGGAAGTAACTTCATCATCACAATTCCTTATTTAAAACAAGAAACTGCAAATGGCAACAACTAAAGCTACCATCATGCTGGTAGAAGATGATATGAATCTCGCCTATGTTACCAAGGACAACCTGGAGAACAAAGGCTATTCAGTGCAACACTGCACCGACGGTGTTTCCTGCTTCGAATTATTTATGAAGGAAAAGTTTGACCTCTGCCTGCTCGATGTGATGCTGCCAAAAATGGATGGTATTATGCTTGCGGAAAAAATCCGTGAAAAAGACAAACAGGTACCCATCATTTTTGTAACTGCCAAGTCGATGCTGGAAGATAAAATTGCAGGATTTAAAGTAGGTGGTGATGACTATATCACGAAGCCATTCAGCATTGATGAGTTACTGTTTAAGATTGAGGTTTTTCTAAAGCGAAGCAAAGTGTTTGTTGCAACCGATAGTACCCAGCAATTCTTCACAATAGGCAAGTACACATTCGATTTTGCAAATCTTACTCTTAAGATCAATGGTAATGAAAGCACGCTCACACTTCGTGAAGCTGAAGTGCTTCGCTTCCTGGCACTTCATCAGAATGAATTAGTCCCGCGTGAAAATCTGCTCAAACAAATCTGGGGATCCGATGATTATTTTTTGGGCAGAAGTCTCGATGTATTTATTTCCCGTCTAAGGAAAAATTTAAAAGACGATTCAAAAGTTTCCATTGATAATATTCACAGTGTAGGATTTAAGCTGGTGGTGAAATAGAGATGCGTTATACCTCGCTCTTACAACAGATGAATTCAATCCAAAATTCATTACTGTAACCATGCAACCCATTCAGGAGTCATTTTGATTTCGATGGGAATGCTACAAAGATGAACACCTCTTTTTCTCCGTGCCTTTCCGCGCCTCCGTGGCATCCATCTTCTGAATTTCTTATCACGAAGATCTGAAAGAACACAAAAAATTCATTTCAGGAAAAAGGCTTCCGTCAAAAATTAAATACCCCTTTTTCTCCGTGCCTTTCCGTGCCTCCGTGGCAACCATCTTCTGAATTTCTTATCACGAAGAATTGAAAGAACTCTAAAATTTCATTTCAAAAAAAAGCTTCCGTCAAAAATCTAAATACCCTTTTTCTCCGTGCCTTTCCGTGCCTCCGTGGCATCCATTTTCTGAATTTCTTATCACGAAGATCTGAAAGAACACAAAAATTCATTTCAAGAAAAAGACTGCCGTCAAAATCTAAATCCCCCTTTTTCTCCGTGCATTTCCGTGCCTCCGTGGCATCCATCTTCTGAATTTCTTATTACGAAGATCTGAAAGAACACAAAATTTCATTTCAAGAAAAAGACTGCCGTCAAAATCTAAATCCCCCTTTTTCTCCGTGCATTTCCGTGCCTCCGTGGCATCCATCTTCTGAATTTCTTATCACGAAGATCTGAAAGAACACAAAAATTCATTTCAAGAAAAAGACTGCCGTCAAAATCTAAATCCCCCTTTTTCTCCGTGCATTTCCGTGCCTCCGTGGCAACCATTTTCTGAATTTCTTATCACGAAGATCTGAAAGAACACAAAAATTTCATTTCAGGAAAAAAACCCACTTCAAAATCTAAATACCCCTTTTTCTCCGTGCCTTTCCGTGCCTCCGTGGCAACCATTTTCTGAATTTCTTATTACGACGAATTGAAATAACACGAGAATTTCATTTCAGGAAAAAAACTCACTTCAAAATCTAAATCCCCCTTTTTCTCCGTGCATTTCCGTGCCTCCGTGGCAACCCTTTTCTGCATTTCTTATTACGACGAATTGAAATAACACGAGAATTTCATTTCAGGAAAAAAACTCACTTCAAAATCTAAATACCCCTTTTTCTCCGTGCATTTCCGTGCCTCCGTGGCAACTGACTTCAAATTTTCATGCCCGTAGAAAGTTGCACAAGTTTTTTCCGGTCTCTTAACAGAAAGTAAATTGCCACAAGCAACACCAATCCGAACACGAAATAGGTATAGATGATATTTTCTCCTTCAAAAAATGTAAGCGCAAAAACCGCCGAGAATATCATTCTCAAAATAATATTGATGGTGGAGAACACACTTCCTGCACGGCCAATTACCTGGTTTGGAACATAATGAAACATAAAAGTGATCCGCATGATCCGTGTGCCTGCATTGCACAATCCGTACACGAGGTTAAAAAGATAAAACACAAAGAAATTACGATTGATCATACTCAGGAAATAGATCACGGCAGTCACAACCGTCATCATCAATATTGCAGAAACCTCTGATGATTTGCGAAAAATCTTCCGGATCATTATTCCTGCGAAAACTGCACCGATGGCAAAATACATTTCAGAGGCACCATATACTCCCGCATCTGCTTTCAGGTGGCTCACCACGTAAGCAGGATTCATCACATAACTTGAAACAATTACTGTAAGAAAGATGGCAAGCGCTGCATTGCCAAACGTGAAGATGACAGGGTTTTTTTTCAAAAAAATGAAACCTGTTTTCAAACGCTCCCACGCATTGCCTGTTTCCTCATGTCTCGCAGCTGCAGGCCGGTAACGAAGGAAATAAATAATGAAGAATGAAATTACATATGTAATGCCATCCATCATAAAAATCTGTTGCAGTTGCCATGGCCGGAATTGAAAGCCGAGTGGCAAACGAAATCCGAGCACATTCACAATACCATCTTTCGATCCGGCCAGCAACAACGCGGCAAAAGCTCCTGCCATCATACTGGTAAGCTGACCCACAATTTCAATCTGGGAAGTTACTTTTCCGTACTGAGCTGCAGGTGTTATTTCCTGAGCCAACGCATATAGATTAGGATAATGAATATTGTAGATCAGGAAAGTTGCTCCAAATACCAATATCACAACCGGTACAGGAACACTTCCATACACAAAACCAATCACTGCGGCAGCAAGCAGGATGAAGGCACCGAAAACAGAAACACCTAATGAAAGTATTTTACGATTGTATTTATCAATGAGTGTACCGGCATACAAACTCCAGAAAATCATGAACAGGTTAATGAAAACAAAGCTGGTGCTGAATAAAGATGGCTTGCCGAGAATGCTGGTAAAATACCAGGGAATGGCAATCATGCTGATGCCCTGGGCCACTCCGGAAATCGAATTGGCAACAAATAAAAGATTGAGCGCTTTCCTGTTTGATTGCTCCATTAGCTATCAGCATTTCTGTTTTGAACTCTGAAATGCTGTTTAACTTTGCGAAACTATCAAAATGGAAACCGTACCCGGAAAAAAAATGCTCACACCGATGCAGGCGATGGAACGCCTGCGGAAATACTGTGCTTACCAGGAACGTAGTCAACTGGAAGTGCGCTTCAAACTGGTGCAGTTAGGACAAAGGGGCAATGATCTTGAGAACATACTGGTGAAGCTGATAGAAGAAAATTTTCTGAATGAAGAGCGATTTGCACTCGCCTATGCACGTGGTAAATTCAGGATGAAAGGATGGGGAAGAAATAAAATAAACCAGGAGCTAAAGCAAAAAGGAGTATCTGACTATTGTATTAATAAAGCTATGAAAGAAATTGAGGCAGGTGATTATCAGAAAAGATTTCTTCAGGAGCTCAAAAAGAAAGCAGCATTAATCAAAGGTGGAACGGCCTATGCCCGGCAACAAAAACTTTCCGCTCACCTGATTCGCAGGGGTTATGAACCGGAGATGGTGTGGGAAGCGGTAAAGAAAGTAGTGAGTAGTGAGTAGTGAGTTGGTCAAATAGGTACTAACGACTTTCGACTAACGACTCTTCCTAAAACCACTTCTTTCGTTTAAAATAATAAATCATAAAAGCAGCAATCACAGCCATCACAGCCAACACAGTATAGTAGCCATACTGCCAGTCAAGTTCGGGCATTACTTTGAAGTTCATGCCGTAAATACCAACAATAAATGTGAGTGGAATAAAGATGGTGGAAATGATGGTGAGCACTTTCATCACTTCATTCATCTTCAGACTCAAGGTGCTGAGATAGAGATCCATGATATCTGAAAAAAGATCGCGGTAAGTTTCAGTGGTGTCAATTACCTGTATGGTGTGATCGTACAGATCACGGAAGTAAGGAAGCACTTCCGTTTTAATCAACTGCATATCGCCGCGTAACATGTAATTGATTACTTCTCGCAAAGGCCATACTGATTTGCGGAGATAAATTCCATTTTGTTTCAATTCATTGTAACGACGCAAAAATTCTCTTGTCGGATCGCCCGAAACCTCTTCTTCCATATCCTCCAGTTCAGTACCCATCGATTCGATGATAATGAAATATTCATCCACAATTTTATCCATCAGGCAATAGGCCAGGTAATCAGAACCATATTTACGGATCCGCGAATCAGCATCCCGCAGCCTAAGTCGGATGCTATTAAAAATATCGCCTTCATTCTCCTGGAAAGAAATCACAAAATTCTTCCCCAACACTAAACTCACCTGTTCGATATTCAGATTGTGCTTATCTGTATCATAGGTGAGCATCTTTAATACAATGAATGCATACTCTTTAAAGTCATCGATTTTTGGACGTGAGTTGGTATTCACCACATCTTCGAGCACCAACGTGTTGATCCCAAAATATTTTCCCACTTTTTCAATGATGTCAGTATGGTGAATGCCGCCCACATTAATCCATGTGCTGGTAGATGTATCCCTGTATTTGTAACAATCTTCCACCGTCACCGACTTACTTTCATTAAAAAAGTCGATGTCATAATCAATTACGCTGATGTTTACCTGGTCTGTCCGGTCATCACCCACATAAATAATTTTTCCTGGTGCCAGCCCCGGACTTTTTTTAAGTGTTTGCGGTTTGCGGTAGGAATGTTTTCGTTTCCTTTTCAAGGGAGTAGTGTATATGATTTTGTAAAAGTAGGAGAATTCTGTGGCGGTGGTGGATGTGATGGTGTTTTTTGATGGGGCAATTTAATGAGTGTTTGGATGAATTAAGGCATTGCTTAATTGTCTAATTGTTTAATTGTTGGTTTACATTGAATGCGAAGCAACAGTTTAACAATTAAGCATTGCAAAATGTAGTTGCCAAGCATTGTTTAATTGCTTTATTGTTGAAGTCAACATGAATGCGCAGCAGCAATAAAACAGTTAAACAATGCAACAATTGTCCATCATTACGTGGACATTCAACGCTGCCCAAAGTCTCTTTCAACGCAATGAACCATCCTCCAACCCTTTTTGTTAACTTTGCTTCCCGTTCATAAATTTTTGCAAATGGAAACTACCCTGAATAAAAAAATAGTGGATGTCTATACCGAAATGACTCCCAACCCGGAAACAATGAAGTTTGTGACCGATGTAATGTTGTTTGCCGGCAATTCCGCTGATTTTGCGGATGAAGCCAGTGCCAAAGATTCAGCACTTGCTACTGAACTCTTCGGTTTCCCCTTTGTGAAAGGCGTTTTTATCATGAATAACTTTGTTACGGTTACAAAAACACCTGATTCCGAATGGACAGAAATTATTCCCGCCCTTCGCGAATTTGTAAAGAATTATCTCGAAGCAGAGAAAGAAGTGCTTGTCAAGGATTTCAAGCCTTCGCACAAAACTGAAAATCAACAGGATGAAACGGCAGTGATCAGTAAGATCAAAGAGATGCTGGAAAATTATGTGAAGCCGGCTGTTGAAATGGATGGTGGTGCTATCCAGTTCAAATCATTTCATGAAGGAAAAGTAACGCTGATGTTACAGGGCTCCTGCAGTGGTTGTCCTTCTTCCATGATCACTTTAAAAGCCGGTATTGAAGGATTGCTGAAACGCATGGTGCCGGAAGTGGAAGAAGTGGTGGCGGAAGCGATGTAAATCAGGTATTTCGACATTCATGTCGAAGCGTTTCGCGACTTGAAAGTCGCGGACATGGTTGTTAAGTTGTTTCCTCCAACATCTTTTCCATCACCTCCATTGCCTGGTGCATATTTCTCACCGATTGAATGGTGAGCAACATATTTTTTTCCATCTGCCGCATGCTGCAACGGTTAGGATGCCGCATTACAAACCCCATTACACGGGCAAAAATATCGGAGTCGTAATAAGTCGATTCCGGATTTTCTACTGTATAGCATTTTAAAATTCCTTTGCGTTGCTGCAGTCGCTCAAAGCCCAATTGCCTCGCGAGTTTTCTCAACCGAACGCCGTCAAATAATTCCTTTACTTCTTTTGGAATCGGTCCAAACCGGTCGCGCAATTTTTGGTCGAAGACTTTCAATCCTTCTTCATCTGCGATATTGTCAAGCTCAGTATATAATGCAAGGCGCTCATTGATATTGGAAACATAACTATCAGGAAATAACATCTCAGCATCAGAGTCAATCGTACAATCACGCACAAATTTTTCTTCTGCCTTCACTTCATCAGCAAATAATTCCTTGAAATCTGTCTGCTTCAACTCACGAATGGCTTCATCCAGAATCTTGTGATACGTATCGTATCCGATATCAGCGATGAATCCGCTTTGCTCACCGCCCAATAAATTTCCTGCACCACGAATATCCATGTCGCGCATAGAAATCTGAAAGCCACTTCCGAGATCAGCGAATTCTTCAATGGTCTTCAACCGCTTTCTTGCATCCGAAGTAAGTGTGGAAAGTGGTGGCGTCACGAGATAACAAAACGCCTTTTTATTGGAACGGCCTACGCGCCCACGCAATTGGTGCAAATCGCTCAATCCAAAATTCTGCGCATCATTAATGATGATAGTATTCGCATTAGCTATGTCAAGTCCTGATTCCACTATATTGGTGCACACCAAAACATCATAACGGCGCTCGATGAAGTCAATCATTTTTTCTTCGAGGATATGACCTTCTAATTGACCATGTGCCACGGCAATATCTGTTTCAGGACAAATCTTTTTTAACATAGCTGACACTTCTCCGATATCTTTCACGCGGTTGTGAATGAAAAAGACCTGGCCGCCACGACTGATTTCAAAATCAATCGCTTCTTTAATCTTATCAGGATCAAACACCATTAATTCTGTTTCAATCGGCTGACGGTTGGGCGGTGGAGTGTTGATGATGGAAAGATCACGTGCTCCCAGTAAGGAAAATTGCAAAGTGCGCGGAATGGGTGTTGCTGTTAAAGTAAGCGTGTCAACATTCGCTTTCAGTTGACGGAGTTTTTCTTTTGATGCAACACCAAACTTTTGTTCTTCATCAATAATCAGCAAGCCCAGATTTTTGAACTTCACTCTTTGACTGATCAACGCGGATGTGCCGATAATGATATCAATTTTTCCTTCTTCGAGATTTACCAATGTTTCCTTCTGCTGTTTCGCAGATTTAAAACGATTGATATAATCTACCGTGCAGGGAAAATCAATCAGCCGTTCACCAAATGTTTTATAATGTTGTAAAGCGAGAATAGTAGTTGGTACCAACACTGCCACTTGCTTTCCATCAGCAACCGCTTTAAATGCTGCACGAACTGCCACTTCCGTTTTCCCGAATCCCACATCACCACAGACTAACCGATCCATCGGAAAATCTTTTTCCATGTCGCGCTTGATGTCGGTGATAGATTTCATCTGATCCGGTGTGTCCTCGTAAATAAAGCTCGATTCCAATTCCGTTTGCATATAAGAATCAGGGGCGAATGCAAATCCTTTCGTTGCTTTTCGCTTCGCGTACAACTCAATCAGGTCTTTGGCAATGTCTTTTACTTTCGACTTTGTTTTCCGCTTCAGCGACTCCCATGCATCGGTGCCAAGCTTGTTGACGCGAGGTGGCGTTCCGTCTTTCCCGATGTACTTGCTGATTTTATGCAACGACTGAATGTTCACATACAACAAATCATTATCACGGTAAACCATGCGCACTGCTTCCTGCAATTGTCCGTTGACTTCAATCTTTTCCAATCCGCTGAATACACCAACACCATGATCAATGTGCGTTACGAAATCTCCGGGTCGTAATTCGCGAAGCAATTTTACCGTGAGTGATTTACTTTTTGAAAAACCCTGCTTGAGATGATAGCGGTGATAGCGGTCAAAAACCTGGTGATCAGTATAACAGGCAATCTTTCGTTCTCTGTCAATAAATCCTTCTTTGATAGCGAAAGAAAACGGATGATAAATCACTTTCGCTTTCAGGTCTTCCAGAATAGAATCAAGTCGCCGGAATTGGTTTGCATTGTCTGAAAACAACAGGATGTCAATATGTTCATCACGGTATTTTCTCCAGTAATCAATCAGCAGGTTGAAATTTTTGTTGATGCTCGGTTGCGGCTCCATGTTAAAATGCAACCATTCATCTTTCTCAAAGAAAAACTGTTTGCCGAATTCGATGACTGAAAATTTATCAAGCGATTCCATCATGGAAACTTCATCCGAGAATAATTCTTCCGGCGTGGCCTGCAAAATCACTTCTTCATCTTCCGGCAATGTTTCTTTCAAACGTCCAAGTAATTCACCTGCAGTTTCAAAACATGCTTTAATCCGTTCACGCACGAATGATACATCCTGGAACCAGAGGATACTTTCTTCCGGAATAAAATCGAAGAAAGAAATTTTTTCCGTGCTTGAAAATTGGGTCTGAATATTCGGGACAATCGTCACCTGTGAAATTCTCTTCTGCGACAGTTGTGTGAGTGGATCGAAGACACGGATCGATTCCACTTCATCCACAAAGAGTTCAACACGATACGGCAATTCATTTCCGAAAGAAAAAATATCAATGATGCCGCCGCGAATGGCAAACTGCCCGGGTTCATACACAAAATCAACACGCTCAAAACCGTAGCTCACCAGCATTTCGATTACAAAATCCTCATCCAGCTTTTCATTCATCTTGATGAGGATCGTAGACCTTTTCAAAGCCTGTGTGCTTACCACTTTCTCCATCAACGCTTCCGGATACGTAACCAGCAATTCATTTTTCACCGGCGAATTCACGATACGGTTCAAAGCTTCTGTTCGTAACTGAACATTGCTGTTGTTGAGTTCATCGAAATGGCCGGGTTTCTTAAAAGCATCCGTCAGAAAGAGGACCTCTTTCTTTTCAATAAACTGCTGTAAATCATTTTGGAAATAGGCCGCCTCTTCCTTATCATTCATCACAAAAATGAACGACCTGTTGAGCAACTGGTGAAATGCACCAGCAACGATAGAAGAGGAAGCACCAATAAGCCCCAGGAGATGAATGTGCAGAGGTTTCCCTTTGCCTTCCGGTTTTGAGATCTGATCCTTTGCTCCGCCTGGAGGCGGATGCGTGATCACCGTTGAAGGATGCAGCTTTGATGCTATGCTTGTCAACCGCTCATCTGCAACAAACTGCTGCAGTAATTCCGTCTTATTCACGCGGCGAAATTAAAGCATTGCAGCGAATGATTTTTATGCCAACTAAAAAAATTGTGTAACCGTGGCACCGATTTGATGCTGAATATTTGCTCATTTTATAGGTGATTCTAACAGTGGCACGGCTCTGCTACTTGCGAAATCCTCGTTGTAATAATTTCATGCGGATCAAACAAAGGAACACACTTAAAAACAACAATACACAGGTACTGATCAACAATAACCAACCTGTTAAACTGGTATCAAAATGGAACTCCACTTTATGCGTACCGGCCGGCAATAAAACCGACATCATACAGAAATTTGAAAGCAAAATATCCGTTGCACTGCCATCTACTTTTATTTTCCAACCAGGATAAAAAGTTTGTTGCAGAATGAGAAGTGCCGGTTGATTGGTATTGACATTAAAAGCAAACTCATTGGTGGCAAATGACGAAAGTTGAATAGTGTACACGAGAGAATCTACTGGTGCTGATTTGAACTTATCAGGAAAAATGGATTCCGGTACGAGCACCGTTTGCCGATGTTTTACATGCGCACTGTCGGATGGACCGGTTGAGAATGATTGTACCTTGTTGGCAAGATAAACGACAGGATGATCCATAAGCAAGAATTTTTCCGGCGAGTGTTCCAGTTCACCTCTCAATTTTAAAACGAACGGAGAGTAATTGTCCCGCGAAAATTGTTTTGTAAATAAATTATTGTTGAAATAGGAGGGCGCAAAACTTCCGTTTCCTATGCTGGTTGTTTCAAGTTCTGTAGCGGGGTTCCAAAGCGGAAATCCATGGGGTGACTGCGCAATTTTTTGATTGAGTGCAGTCGCGGAAAACGGACTGGACATGATTGTTGTGAAGTTGATTCCTGAAGCAATGAAAAGATCGGTAATAACAACTGTTGTTACAAAAAAATACCATGACGTGCTTTGCCATTTATTTTTTGTAATAAACAGCAGCAACAGCGCAACTAATAATGCAAGTTGCAAGAAGGATTGAAGTATGATATTATTCGCTGTACTGCTTTCACCAAAAAATTTAAGGAATGCAGCAGTGGAGAAAGAGGAAGGTAAAATGAAATTACTGTTGTAATACCAGGCTACTCCGCTTAAAACAATTACAAGCATGATTAAAGCAAATGCAACAAAGATTGGCAGTTTTGACGCGCGTAGTTGTTCACCTTTCCATCCTTCTGCAGCTACAATGATGAATCCGATAATCACAAACAACCTGAAAGCGGCCGGAAAACGAATGTGATCGAAGAATGGAAGGTAATCAAAGAGGTAAGGCCATACAGGAATTGCGTCACCAAAAGCGATGAACAGAAACACCATTGATAAAAAAGCAACAATCCTTATTAAAATTTTCCTGGTAAGAATAATTCCAGTGAGAAAATAAATAAGTGCAAACAATCCGATGTATGCATTGGCCATGGAAATATCGGTATCGAAATCCAGGTTGCGGCCAAGTGGAACGGAAGGTAGCAGAAATGTAACAGCGCTTTGCGGTGTGAAGGCACGAAACGCAGTTTGTTCTTTTATCAAAGCATCACCACGCGTCATAAGAGGTATGCCTTGCAGGAATGAAAAGATATACGGCGCAGAAATTACCAAGTAAATGACAAGCATCGTCACACTCCACCGTAGCATTTGAAAAATTTGTTTCTTGTTTTGTTGTTGTAAATTCCTGATAAGAAAAAAAAGATAATGACTGCCGATAAGGTAAAGCAGGATAATGAGGAATGCAGGATAACCGCCCGTGGTGAACATAAAAAGTGTCAAGGCAGTTTTAATGGCATCTGTGTAATTTCCGGATAAGAATGTTTTCCTGTAGAAATGAAAAATAAACGGAAGCCAGGCTGCGCTGATAACCCAGGAATAATGTTGCGCATTGTTTACAAAAAATCCGCTAAACTGATACGACCAGGCGAGCAGCAAACAAATAAATACCGGATACTTCAATCCTCGTAACAATGCAAACATGCCCAGACCCGCAATTACCAAATGAAATAAGTATTCAATGTTGATGGTTAAAAAATCATACCCCAAAAAATAACCTGTGAGCCAGGTGATGGGATAAAACACACCACTCTGCGGATCAGCACCCATCGGCACTCCCATTCCAGAATAAGGATTCCACCAGGGAAACTGATACTGTTGCAAACATTCACCAATAAAATACCGGTACGGCAAAAAATAATCCGCCATGTCGTAAGCCATTGCCTGCGGATGCAGCCACATGGGCCAGTAGACGAAGAATGGAAGGATGAAAATAAACACGCAGGCAATAATTGATGCTCTTGATTGCGATAATTTGATGTTCATGAAAATGCTGCGATGGAGTATTGAATTTATGAAGATACTACTTCATGGATAACTGAGGTGACGGTTTAATTGGAATAACGAATACCGGTTAACGATTTTTGATTTAAGAACTAAATCATAAACCATTCAGAGCATGAAGAAGAAGTATGATGAAAGTAGAATCACCTTCGTACTTTTGAAAACATCATGCTACAAAAAACACAGGGCATTGTATTCAGAACCATCAAGTTTTCCGAAACAAGTGTGGTGAGTAAAATTTATACGGAGAAGTTCGGTTTGCAATCCTATATCATTAATGGCGTGCGTTCAGCCAAATCAAAAATGAAGGCGAGTTTGTTGCAATCATTATCGCTGCTTGATATGGATGTTTACTACCGTGAATACCGCAACCTGCACCGGATAAAAGAATTGCAGTCCGCTTTTGTATTCAGATCTATTCCATTTCAGTTGGTGAAAGGGTCGGTCGGATTGTTTATGATTGAAGTGCTGAGCAAATCCATTCATGAAGAAGAAGCCAATGAGCAATTGTTTCATTTCATCTTTGAAAAAATAAAATCGCTGGATGAGATGGAGCATGTGCCATCCGGATTTTTGATTGAATTTCTGATTGAACTCTCTGTTCATCTGGGTTTTCATCCGAATGGATTATACAGCGAAAGCACGCCGTATTTTAATCTGCGCGAAGGGGTTTTTTATTGCTTCCGGAAATGAACAACCGAATACACTCGATGCTAATTTATCGGAACATCTTTCCAATTTTATGCAGCACACAACTATTGAGCTCGCTGCCGCACCGCGCAGGTTATTATTAGAAGCGATGCTGCAATATTATCAATTACATGTTCCGAATTTTTCGTGGCCGAAGTCGTTGAGGGTGTTGGAGGAGGTGTTTAGGGCGGGATGAATATGACAGAGAATTTCTGGTGTAACTGATGGTAAAGAATCGTTAACTTTCATTCAAATCAATTCCACATGAATAATCCGGTAGAAAAAATTCTGAAACATATAAAATGCTTGCAAGGCGGGATCGCCCGAAGAATCCTTTGGACAATGACGTGCTGATTGGACCGGTCATTTTCCTGGGGTCTCAATGACAGCAAAGGTTGATCAACTTTCTCTCCGGCTTTACCGCAACCATTTAGCAATGTAACTATGTAACAATTAAACACTCTCCGGCTTCGCCGCAACCATTAAGCAATTTAGCCATGTAACAATTAACCCTACGATCACGACATTGAAATCGCAAAAAGTCCCCGCCCGGATTTCTTCGCTACCTTCGAAACGTGAAGCACATCATCACCCGAACCATCCTCGTTTTATCGCTCGTCAGTTTATTCACTGACATCTCCAGCGAAATGCTGTACCCCGTAGTGCCCGTGTTTTTACAATCTATTGGCTTTTCTACTATATTAATTGGTGTGCTCGAAGGATTTGCCGAAGCCATTGCAGGATTGAGCAAAATGTATTTTGGAAGATTGTCGGATGAAGTTGGAAAGCGGATGCCCTTTGTGCGACTCGGTTATTTGCTGAGCGCGATTTCAAAACCAATGTTATCATTCTTCACTTTTCCTGCATGGATTTTTTCAGCACGAACACTTGACCGTTTTGGAAAAGGTATTCGAACGGGTGCAAGAGACGCGCTGCTTTCAGATGAAACGACACAAGGAAACAAAGGCACTGTTTTCGGCTTTCACCGTGCGATGGATACAACAGGCGCCGCATTGGGTCCGCTTGCCGCATTGATCTATTTGCATTTTCATCCGGAAGATTATAAAACTCTTTTTCTGATTGCCTTTGTGCCGGCAATTTTGAGTGTGCTGCTCACATTCATCATTAAGGAAAAACATAAAGCAACTATTTCCGCAAAACCGGGAAGTTCATTTGCTGCAAAGTTTTTTTACTGGAAAAAATCTCCTGTTGCATTCCGGCAACTCATGATTGGCTTGTTATTTTTCGGTCTCATCAACAGCTCAGATGTTTTCCTGTTGTTACGCGCAAAGGAAATTTCAGGAAGTGATTCTTCAGTGCTGCTCGCTTATATTTTTTACAACCTCGTGTATGCACTGTTTGCTTTCCCGATAGGAAGACTCGCAGACAAATTAGGATTGAAACAGGTAATCATCATTGGCTTATTATTGTTTGGCATTGTGTATTCGATGATGGCATTTACAAAAAGTTATCCGCTGATCATCACTGCATTTTTTTTATACGGAATATATGCTGCGGCAACTGAAGGTGTTGCAAAAGCATTCATCAGTAACCTTGTTCCAAAAACTGAAACCGCTTCAGCCATTGGATTTTTTACAGGATGGAATTCCATCTGTGCTTTTATCGCCAGCAGTCTGACCGGATTAATTTGGTATGCCGTTTCTCCGGAAGTGGCTTTCCTGATAAGTGCTGCGGGAAGTATCGCGGTTGTTGTGTATTTGCTTTTGAAGAGAATTGAAGTTCAAAGCGAAATGGTATAATCCAGATCCTGATGAGTTACCCTTTCCTCCCGTTCTGATTGAATTTCTCTTGTTCATCAGGAGATTGCTTCTCCCGCCTCAAACAGCATTGCAAATCGAAGTGTATTCAAGGCGGGATTGCTCGAAGAGTCCTTTGGACCTTGACGATCTTGACTGACCGTTCAAGCCACCCTCACCTCGTTCATCGCTACAATTAAACAATTAAGCAATTAGACAATTTTAAAATAAAACGGCTTCGCTGCAACCATTTAACAATTTAGCCATATAACCATTCAACCCAATTTGCAAATATGAACTACAACCTCGCCCTAACAATTAAACCATTAAATAATTTAGCAATTAAACTCACTCACATCATCCGTTTGCTCATTAGATACTACCGTTGGTACATTCCTCTGTTTCCAACCTTTAATTTATGCCATCTTTACAATTTACTCAAAGAACGATACGAAAGATGAACGCGCTGCTGATAGATGATGAACTTCCTGCTCAAAAAATATTGCAGTCGCTTTTGCAGGAATATTGTCCGCAGGTGAACGTAATCGGCTGCGCATCATCAGCTTCAGAAGCACGCTCCATGCTAAAGCAACATGCAGTGGATATTCTTTTTTTGGATGTAAATATGCCACGCGAAAGCGGATTCGATCTGCTCAGCTCCATCGCTTCTTTTCAGTATGCCGTTATTTTCGTAACCGGAAACCAGGAATATGCATTGCAGGCATTAAAGGCCAGCGCGGTTGATTTTCTGTTGAAGCCGGTGGACATTGATGAACTGAAAGCCGCAGTGAAAAAGCTGGAATATTTTCAACAGCTCCGGAAACAAAATCCGGAAATCAACAACAGCTATGCAGCAACAGTAAATGAGTTGTCGCAAAACCTGTTCAAAGAAAGAAAGATTGCGCGGCTCACGCTTCCCCATTTACAGGGATTTAAAATGGTAGCTGCTAAAGATATTGTTTACCTCGAAGCCGATCGCAACTATACCGTTTTTCATCTTGCAAACAGGGAACGCGTGATGGTAAGCCGCAATATGGGAGAATATGAGGACCTCCTCGATCCAGATATTTTTTTCAGGGTACATAAATCATTCATCATTAATCTGCACCACTTGAAAGAATACAGCACTGCAGACGGATATTTTGCAGTAATGCAGGACGGCATCTCAGTAATTGTAAGCCGGAGAAGAGTAGATGAATTTATGGCTGCGATCAACAGGTTTACATCATTGAAATGAAAAATCACGGCCGCATATTATTTTGGAAACACCAACTGCTGCAACGCATAACAGGCTTGTTACTTTTATTGCTCTTTTTTCAGTCTGCAGCTGCAGCCGGTGATTCCATTCCTGTTCCGCGCATGATACTGCGATCGGTAATGGTGAACACGGTGGAGAAGCGTTTTGATTCTTTATTGTGCTGCAAGCCGGGTGAAAACAATTTCGAATTCAGGTTTGAATCGATTGACCTTACCTTTTCAGGACAAACACTTTTCCGCTACCGGATCAGAGAAAGTGAACCCTGGAAAACGACTGCTGAAAAAAATTTGTTGTTTCCCGCGCTACCTGCAGGCACCTATCATTTTGAAGCAGCCGCTAAGAATGAGCGCAGCAACTGGAGTGAAACGGTGAGCTATTCTTTTAAGATCCTGTCGCCATTGTATCAAAGGTGGTGGTTCCTGCTGCTTGCTTTTCTTTTGGTGGTAGGAACAACTGCATGGGTAGTCACGCTGCGCAATAGGCAGCATCTGAAAAAGCAGCAGCAGGAATTTGTTGCGCAGCAACGGATGAATGAAATGGAAAACCAGGCCAAGCAGGCCATGATGAATCCGCATTTTGTTTTTAATGCGCTCAACTCCATCCAGCAATACATCAACGACAACGACCGCATCTCCGCCAATAAATACCTCACCAAGTTCAGCAGGCTGATCCGCCTGAACCTTGACCTGGTGAATAAAAGTTTAATTACGCTGGAAGAAGAATTAGAGAAACTTAAACTATATCTTGAGATCGAACAGTTAAGGTTTGGGGAGAAGTTGCAGTATGAATTTATTATTGATCAGCATCTGGAAACAGACATCATTTATATTCCTTCGATGATATTGCAGCCGTTTGTGGAGAATGCGATTTGGCATGGTATCATGAGTTCCGGTAAACCGGGAATGATCAGTATTCAGTCTGGGTTATTTGATGACGATAAAATGTTGCGCTTTCGGATTATTGACAATGGCATTGGCATCAATCAATCGCGAAAGCTGAATGCAGGAAAGAAGAGAAAAAGTTTAGGTATTCAACTTACTATTGACCGGCTGCGGTTGTATGCGCAATCATCAGGCAGAGAAATAAAGTTTGAAACTACAGATCTGGGTGAAAACGACCCAATAGAATCAGGAACAGTGGTAACAATTGAGTTGCCGGTGAGTATTGCGAAGGAAAAGAAATTTCACGCCTTTAAAAATTAATTACCATGAAATTGTACAAAAAATGCTTGCTTACACTGTTGGTTACGGTACCGATTTTAATAGCCACTACTAATTCATGTGATGTGATTACCCTTACCGGTACTACCTATCTGTTCCCAACCACTAATTGTACCGGAGGATGGAGACAAGCTCCTTATGTAAACGAAGATTATACTCTTTGCTGGATTTTTACCGACGGCAGCTATGAGCGAACCAATGCTTTCATCAGCAGTGCTGCAAGTTCACCAAATACATCCCTTCCTGTGACATTGTACCAGTCGCAATCCAATGCCGGAGAGCAGTTGATTCAGACAACAGTCAGCAACCGCTATGGGGATGATACCGATAAGAAAAAAGTGATTGGCGGATCTGTTCCTTCTACTGGCACGATTCCGCCCATGAATACTTACACCAACAGCCAGGCCATTTTGAATGCTCCGGTTATAACGAAGATTCAAACAGATCATGGCAATGATGAGGTTGCTAAAGATGCACCACTCTTGTTGATTTTAACAGTCAATAATGATCACATAGAAAACAATGATGCACTTGGATACCAGTTACAGGGTGAAGGGTATGTGCTGAGATTGTATCATAAAAATGTTGGAATCAGTTATGGATTCACGGCAGGACAAACCACCAACTACCCTTCGCAGCTTGATGAGTATTTTGCATTTGCACCATTAAACTCGCCACAGATACCTTATAATGTAGGTTTCTCAATGATCCGATTAGAAGCTGGACAGTAGCAAATAATTTCGCGGGGCATGAAAAAAATATTTATTGTCAGCTGGAGGTTCCCAATATGCAGAATGTGAATGACAACAATCGTGTACTGGATACATTTGTCGCCGTGCTAACCAAAATGGTGGGCGGGCAACCCCAGTTTGTTGCCGGTAGCGAATCAAAACTCCCAATAGCAATCGGTAAATCCCATGATCCCAATGTGATAGAAGTGAACATTCCCACTTCCACACAATGTGGCCCTGATGCCAATGGGGTGCAGGAAGAATTGGAATACACAGTTCACTTTCAGAATATTGGAAGTGATCCTGCAACTACCGTAGAGGTGAATTTAGATATTGATCCTCATTTGAATAACAGCAGCTTAACGGTAACCGAAATTGGAATAGGTACAAACCCGCCTGTTGCAGGCGGAGCCAGCATATCACAGGCTCGAACCGGATATAATGGTTTGGGGGGAACATTTGAATACTCTGTGGGGACCTCCAATACAGCCTACAACACTTCATTGCTAAGCACACAGATACCAAGCATAATACCAGATGCAAAATTTCTTTTCTCCGGTATTCAGCTTGCGGGAATTAATGCTGCCAATGTGCAGGATTCAAAAGGCTACATCAAATTCAAAATCAAAACAGCAGGCGCCTACCAGGTAATCCACAACCAGGCGGGAATATTTTTCGATCACAATCCTGAAATCGTTACCAACCTTGCCGAAACCAGGTGCCTCAAGGATTCAATCAATATGAATTGCGACAGTTGCAGGATGCATTTAAGAGAATGCCGGGATCAGCTCAATGGCAGTAAAACAGATAGCAGCAATAGCTGGATGAACTGGCTCGGCTGGATCATCGCCGGCCTGGAATTACTGATCATCATTTATCTTCTAACAAGGAAGAGGAATTAAAGGAACAATCTGCATTCCGGAGTAATCGTAGAGACGCCATGCATGGCGTCTCTACAACCAGGGAAATATCAATATCGCAACTGATCATGGCGTCTCCACACCGATAGAAATACCAGTCATGAAAACCGTTGTGCAATGAAATCCGGCGAAGTTCCTGTTTTCATTATTTTGCGGAATGAAATTTTTGTGGCCTTATTTTATTATCGTACTCATAGCCGGATTACTTTTCTGTTCCTGCAATCCATCTCCTAAATCAAATCACGCAAATGTTCTTTCAGGGGAAGATTCGCTGTTGATTGCCGAATGGAGAAACAAAGGCTATCCTTACTATGAAACCAACCAGGACAGCTTCACGAATTTTCAGTTGCAGATTGCAGCAAAATACAAGCAAGCGGGCCAGCTCGGCAACTGGCTGAATTGCTATGATAGCATCATCCGATCGTACCGCAAACACGATCAGCTTGAAAAATCTATCGCCTGTTTTGAAAAGCTGTACAAGGACATATGGCAGGAACCGACGGATTCCTTTTCTTTGGTAACACTTGCAGAAAGCAACCGGCAGATCGCATTTATCTACTACCGTGAAAAAGATGAATATGCAAAAGCGCTTCCTTTTTATGATGAAGGAATCCGTTTGATCAACAAAGCAAATGGATGGAATCCTGACCTGGGAAGGCTCTTTTACAAAGCCGCAGGCAACTGCAGTGCAAGGATGGACGACTATGAAAAATCAGTCAGCTATCATCAGCGCAATGTTCAGATGTGCCGGGATTTTAAGGACACTTCCAATCTGTTTATGGGATTGAATGATTTAGGATACCCTTATCTCGATGCGGGCCATTTTGCAGAAGCAGAAAGTGCATTCCGGGAATCGTATCAGCTTGCTTCCCGTTTTGATTCCGTGGAGCAACAGGCAGATGCCTGCAACAGTTTGTCTCATGTTTTTATCGAAGAAAACCTATTGGACTCCGCAACGCGATATAACTACCTCAGTTTGGAGTTGTTGAAACGATGGAAGAATAAAGAAGCCGACAGCGAAGCTGACGTCTATCGGGTTCAGGGATTACTCTTTTCCAGGCAAAAGAAATTCGCTGCCGCAGAAAAAAGTTATGCGCATGCCATTGAAGTAATGGGAGAAAGCAATGAGGGCAGAAGGAGAGAATGCGGTAAAATTTATGCCGAATTTGGTACCATGTACCTTGAACAAAATAAAGAATTGCAGGCGTTACAAAAGTTTCAGCGCGCGTTACAGTGTCTTATTCCGGAATTTAAAAACGATGATGTATCAATAACACCTGACTCTTCCATGCTGTACGATGAAAACGGATTGTTTGAATCCTGTGAGGGAAAAGGTGATGCCAATATGAGCTTGTTTCATAGAACGAGCGATAAAAAGTATCTTACTGAAGCGGCACTTAATTATCACGCGGCTAAGATTGTGCTTGATAAAAGAGTGCGTGGTTTAGGTAATGAATCTTCAAGAATAAAGTTTAATGAGTCTGTTGCAGGTATCCTCCAAAAATCGAAGATGGCGGATTCGTTGCTGCAGTTATACTTTGCGGATTAATGTGTCTTTAGTCATTCTGTCGGCAGTCATCGGATGACTTAAATAAATTCTAAAAAAAGACGAACTACTTTTAAGTTATCCGATGACTTATTCTCAATGAATCTGTTTAAAGATATCCTTTAAAAATCCAGGGTACATTTTGCGCTATAGCCGCTAATAATATTTATTACTCCTGTACGGGCAGCCCTTGAACAACTTTGGCTTAATAAAAACGTGCTACAATTTTTTTGGTGATTGTATTCACCAAAAGTTATGCTTTTGGGTGAATAGGTTCACTAAAAGTCCAATCCTTCCAGGGGCCTCACTCTTTGTAAAATTTACTGCCACTTACTACTAAAAGCTCAGTCAAACATTAATTGCTTATTCCGTTGCCTTCCGACCGTTCGTGCGCGTGGTTTTACCGCTTGCACATTCAATACTACACCACATACATTTTGACTGTGGCGGCTTTTAGATGATTCTATGTTTATGGTATTGAATTTTAAAAAGCGGGTGAATAAAAATTAATGCAGTTCTGCTTAACAGCACTTTTCAGTTCTATTTTCTTATTGGCCGAAGAGGGCTTAGGGCGAGGAACAACTAAAAAATCATTCTATAAGATTATTCAGAGTCATTTCAAATCATCCTTAAATCAATTTATAGACCTTCTTAAACTTAAAAACAACTTGTTATGAAAAGCCTTACATCCCTATCAACCCTGGTGCTACTCTTAGTATCCTTTACATTGTATGCCGTAAATCCTCCTATTACATCCAACGATGGAAAGGTTTCAAGGAAAAAAGGTATAGCATATTTCTCGTTGGCAAAATTACCGTCAACTACCTACTATGCAGATGCAGACGGAGATGGTTACGGTGATATAAATACCACCACTATTGCCGGTTCACCTCCTCCCGGGTATGTAGCAGACAACACCGACTGCAATGATGGGGATGGATCCATTTATCCCGGAGCAACTGAGAATTGCAATGGTCTCGATGACAACTGCGATTCACAGATTGATGAAGGCACAGGTGCTCCGGTATGGGTAAAACTTGCTGCCGGCAGCTATCACAACCTTGGGATAAAATCGAATGGCTCACTGTGGACATGGGGACGTAATGCCAATGGAGAATTGGGTGATGGTACTACCGCAGACAGAAGCGCACCCGTTCAGATAGGTACTGATTATGACTGGGACATAGTTTCCGGTGGTAACTCACATAGCATTGCCCTGAAAACTGACGGCACACTATGGGCATGGGGTTCCGACTACTACGGTCAATTAGGTGATCAATCTATTATTAATAAACTCGCTCCCGTGCAAATCGGCACAGCCAATGACTGGGTGAGTATTTCAGCCGGTCATTTTCATAACCTTGCATTAAAAGCTAACGGCACGCTTTGGTCGTGGGGATTCAATGGCCAGGGTCAGTTAGGTGATGGTACTTACAACAACTCAAAAGATATTCCTACGCAGGTTGGGTCTGCCAATAACTGGGCAATTATTTCAGCCGGCGGTTCTCATTCGCTTGCCATCAAAACAGATGGTACACTCTGGGCATGGGGATGGAATGTGTTCGGACAAGTAGGAGATGGATCAACAACTGACATCGATATGCCTTTGCAGATCGGGACAGATAATGACTGGGCAGTTATTTCCGGAGGTGGCGGACATTCGCTGGCAATAAAAATAAGCGGTACACTGTGGGGATGGGGCTGGAACATCTATGGACAAGTTGGTGATGGCACAGTTTACACCACGAGAACCACTCCTGTGCAGGCAGGCACTGATATTAACTGGGCAAATGTTGGAGCAGGTGCTTTTCACAGCACGGGCTTAAAAACAGATGGAACGGTCTATACATGGGGCCGCAATGTGGAAGGGCAAATAGGCGATGGAACATACAATGATACAGGCTTTCCTTTACAGGTAGGAACAGATAATAACTGGACAAGTATAGCAGGGGGCGATTTTCATAGCATTGGACTCAAATCAACGAACGAATACTGTGACGCAGGACTCAACAACTATTCACAATTGGGAAATGGCACTACTATCAGTCAGAACATTTTTCAGTGTCTTTCGCTCTGTACGTACTATGCCGATAATGACCTTGATGGTTATGGCTCGGGTACAGCTGTTTTTATGGCCTGCTCCTGTACTCCGCCGGTTGGTTATGTAACCAATGACAATGACTGCAATGACTTCAATGCAAGCGTTCACATCGGTGTTATTGAAATTTGCAATTTATTAGATGATGATTGCGATGGATTAACTGATGCTGCTGATCCTTCTGTTTCCGGTGCAGGTACATACTATACAGATGCAGATGGTGACGGATATGGTGGAAGTGTTGCAATTATTGCCTGCTCTCAGCCTGGTGGAACTTCATTGACCAATAATGATTGCAATGATGGCAATGCAGGTATTCATCCCGGCGCAACCGATATCTGCAACAGCATTGATGATGATTGCAACAGCATTGTGGATGATCATGCATTTACCGCTACTATAACTCCGGGAGGTTCAGTTACATTTTGTGCGAATTCATCTGTTACACTTTCAGCAAATGGTGGTGGTATTTCGTACGTGTGGTATAAAAATGGCACCCAGATTAACCCTCTTGCTACCAATCAAACCTACGCTGTGTCATCAAACGGCACCAATACTTATACCGTTCACGAAAGTAATTCGTATGGATGCACAGCAGTGTCTGCTGCAACCACAGTAACATCCGTTGCATTACCCACCGCCATCATTACAGCCAATGGTTCTACTGATCTTTGCGTGCAAACCCCTATTATGATGCAGGCCAATACCGGATCAGGGTTATCTTATGTGTGGAAGAAAGGAACTTCCACGGTCGGAAGCAGTTCATCTTATTCGGCCTATTCCCCCGGAAATTACAAAGTGATAGTGACAAAAAATTCTACCGGCTGCAGCAAAACTTCTAACGTGATTACCATCGTGAAAAATCTTCCGGTAGCAACCATCACAGCATCTGGCTCGCTAGATTTGTGCGTTAACCCTGGCCTAACGCTCACTGCAAACTCAGGAATCGGATACCCGTACCTATGGAAATAAGGGGAAGTCCCATTAACGGCGCATCTTCTCAAAGCTATTTGGTCGGCAATGGCTCCCAGCACCGGCAACTATAAAGTGGAAGTAACCACTCCCGGAGGATGCAGCACAACCTCTGCCGTAAAAACTGTGTCGAAGACCTGTAAGGAAGGATCCGATGTAGGTTTGGAGAGCGATGTTGAAATTAATCTCTATCCAAATCCCACGAATGGAAATTTTGTGATTGAAATGGATTTGGGAAATGAAGTCAACAGTGAGATGGATATTCAGTTGCTGAACATACTTGGTCAGCAGGTAATGCTGCTCCATGGTTCAGTGGTGGATGGAAAACTGAAGCAGGAAATTCATTTGAATGCTGCTGTTCCTTCGGGTATTTATAATGTGAGAGTTATTGGTGCTGATCAAATTTACAATCGTCAGTTGATTTATCAGCGGTAAGGTCAACAGGATTTAGTATCAAAAAAACTCTCCGGTTTTCGGAGGAGTTTTGTTTGTACTGATGTCTTGATATTCAGTCATTGTCTCAAAGGAACTCCTACGGAGCTGATGCCGTTTGTGTGCTTCGCACACAACCATGACCACTCATTCGTTGTTCACTGGTGGAAGTCTGAACTGATTTTAATGATTGAATGAATACTTGATTTGGCAAGTTAAAAATCATAGCCAATCAGAAATCAATCAAATCATAGTTCAGACAATTTATCCAGGCACTCGTTCGCAGCCCTCATAGCTCAACTGCAAACGAGCACCAGTGAGAGAAGGAGGTTGTAAAATCAAGTCATTTATCTTGCGGCGGGAATTATTTATTTATCAGTGAGTCGTGTAGGACACTCACGACGCGTCAGGTTAAAATTAAGCAAGTCTGAACGATGCTGGTTGCAATACCATAGATATTGGAAAGAATTATTGCCAGGTCAATCGTTAGCAAGGTTTAATTACCGTATCTTGAAATCAATTCGTGTCTTACATATTCCAATATAATGCTCGTACCTGCGGACAAGTTGCCGGGATTGAAATGAAATTCTTTATTCCATATAAAAGAATCCGCGTTTCCCAGGTTTCGTTTTTAATATTTCTTCCACTGCTATCACTATCGCAGGCAATTAACCCGTACGCAAAAAATTTTACAGTAAGCGATGGCTTGCCAGGTATGGAATGTTACCAGGTAATTCAGGATCGCTCAGGTTGGTGGATTGCAACCGATCGTGGGGTAAGGTTTTGATGGTTACGGGTTCACCAATTTCACCACCACAGATGGCCTTACAGATAATGCGATCCTCCATTTATTCTGTGATCATAAAAACCGTGTATGGATGACAGGATTAAACGGCACCGTATGTTATGCCGGAATGGAAAAATATTTCCATATCACTATAGCGATTCCTTAAAAAAAATATTTCCGGAAGACGGATTAATAACAGGTTTTTTTTGTGATGAAGAGGACAATCTTGTCTTTAGCATCGCTCAACTGGGAATTTTGACAATGGATGCAAAGGGAAATGCTTCAATAAAGAACAATTCAAAAAATGGTTTAAACCTGAGTTTCCTGCAAACAAAATCCAATATTGTTTTGGCATACAGTGTTTTTTCATTCAACAAAGGTATTAATGGTATTATTAATGGAAAAGAAACAGAAATTCCTTATACGCTAACCCGCATTAAAATTCCGGCCTACCACGCCGCGGTCTTGCCTTCAGCAAGCATTGTAATGAGCACAGCAACGGAATTATTGTTTATAGACCTTAATCATTTGCCCCTGGCAGTTTATCCATGTTCTGTTCCGCCGCTTTTTATTTATCCAGAAAGTGATTCCTCCGTTTGGATTTCCCAAAACAACATCGGGGGTATCTTCCGGCTCTATTGGAACAGGGTAAAGGGTACCGTGGATCGTACGAATCAATATTATACCAATGTAATTGTATCTTCCATCTGCACTGACTCGGCAAATGGCTTTTGGTTTACTACCCTCGCGAATGGTTGTATTACATCCCTTCCTTTAGTACCAAATTGCTATCGCGGTCAAATGGGTTGTTATCCGCTAAAAATATTACAGGATGGCGCAGACAATGGACGGTACGCCTTTATTTCAACTGAAAATGAAATTTTTCTTTACCGGAGCGATTCCGTTTTTCTTCCTCCGAAACAGTTGCAGTTTCAGTCTGAAAAGCCAATTCAGGATATTTTAATCTCCGGCAATTTACTGTACGTAATAATAAGCGGTGGCAATGTATTAATTGATTTGCAGAAGGATTTTACCTAATAAAATCAATTACCATGACTGATTTTATTAGCGACTCTTCGGGGATTATTTATTGCTTCCACAGGATGCCACCTGTTTTTGAATGCATTGGATACCTTACCTGCAAAAGAGATTTTTCATCGTAAACGCTGTGATGCGATGGAAAAATCTGCCGATGGAAAAATCTGGATCGGTACTGTGGATGGATTGGCTTTCCTCGATAAGAATCTTTCACCGCACTTTATAAATGATTCCTTATTAAATGGAACACGTGTGAAGGATATTCTGGAGTTGCCCAATGGAAATTTCATCCTTGCCGGATTGGGAAAAGGACTCATTTTCTGGGACAGGAAAAATGCAGCCACACTCCTTGATCATCCACTCAATCGTGATCTGCAGATTACAAATTGTATAGCAACGGATTCGGCTGGAATCATTTGGGCTGGCACGAATAGAGGACTGTATAAAATTTCGAAAGAACAAACCGGAAAATACGAGGTAACAAAAATTGGTTCATCAAAAGGGATTCCTTCAACCGATATTAGAAAAATATGCGTGTATGAAGGAAAGGTTTTTTTATTGTGCCACGAAGGTATTTTGATCTATGATCCGCTTAAAGATAAATCAAATTCAAAACCGGTATCAGTTTTTTTTGAAAACATAAAATCGGGCAACGAAATACTTTCGCCCGAAAATATTTTAAATATTCCTTACGATAAAAGAAACCTCTCCATTCATTATAAAGGAATTGATTACAGCCAGTTTGGAAAAATAAATTACCGGTTCAGGCTAACCGGTGCTGATACTTCCTGGAAATATACTACCAATACACAAATTGATTTTCCCAAGCTTACTGCAGGTGGTTATACACTACAGGTAGAAGCGAAGAATAGTTCGAATTTGTGGAGTGAGCCCTGTGAGGTTATCTTTTCATATTATTCCACCATTCTATGCGCGCTGGTGGTTTATATCACTTTGTACTATTATCATTATAGCCATAGCCGCATGGCTTATTAAAAAGCGTAACATCAGTTATCTTAAAAAGCAGCAGCAGCAATTTATAGCACAGCAACAAATGAATGAAATGGAGAACCCAAACAAGTCAGTGAATCATTTTATTTTAATGCACTCAATTCCATCCAGGTTTATGTAAACGACAATGACCGTGTTTTGGCCAATAAATACCTTACAAAATTCAGCCGGTTGATCCGCTTAAACCTCGACCTGGTAAACAAAAACTTAATTACGCTCGAAGAGGAATTTGAAAAGCTTAAGCTCTACCTTGAGATTGAACAGTTAAGGTTTGGAGAAAAGCTGAAGTATGAATTTATTATGGAGCCTGATTTGGAAACCGACATCATATACATACCCTCAATGGTATTACAACCATTTGTCGAAAATTCAATCTGGCACGGCATCATGTCTTCAGGTAAGCCGGGCATGATCTCTATTCAGGCAGAAATATTTGATGGGGATAAAATGCTGCGACTGCGGATAACTGACAATGGCATTGGTATCAATCAATCGCGCAAACTGAATGCTGGAAAAGTGCGAAAGAGTTTAGGCATTCAGCTTACGGTTGACAGGCTGCGGCTGCATGCGCAATCATCGGGCAGAGAAGTAAAATTCACTACTATAGATTTGGGTGAAAATGACCCTTTAAAACAGGAACAGAAGTTGTCATTGAATTGCCTGTGAGTAAACTGATATCTTCGGGTTACGACGCCGTAGCCTCACCGCTTCTTCCTCCTATTCTTCCGTTTGTTCTTCCACTATTACCATTCGCACATTCAATACTACACTACATACATCTTCCCTGCATTCGCTTTTGTGTGACGCTATGTTTACGTGTTGAAATTTTAACCAGGGAACACATACCGTACTACCCTTAAAAAAATTACGGCGGTCAAAGCTGAAAAACCGAAACAGAGTAAGAACCCGGAAGCTGAAAAGAAGAAACAGAGCGGGCAAACTTAACTTCTAAAATCACACACTATGAAAAAATTATTTCACTTAAGTTTCGGAATTGCATGCTTTATCTATGCAACTGCCTCCAATGCTCAACCCATTTGGACACCCGGGTGCTACATCCATGAAAATGATTTTCCTTACGAACCCAATTACCATTACCAACCTATCAGGGAGAATACCGCCAATGGGCAGTACTATGGAATGGGCAACACGTTCAAGGATGCAAACAATAATAACATCTCACTAAATGGGTCAAGTGGATGTGGCCTCATTAATCAGGGCATTGGAAATTTAGGAACACCGGGATTGGATTATGATGTGGACCAATGGTGATGTAGATGACGTCTGCATATTTGGATTGTATGATCAGAATGCGGGTGCAGGCCATGCATTCCCCTATACAACAATACAAGGCGGAGGATCTTATGATATCATTCCGCCCACTTCTATCAATTACATTAGCGGATCCGTGCATGCTTATGCATCAGGCATCAACCATGGGCCTCCCACTTTGCCAGGATTTAGCGGAATACTTCACAACACCGGCGAAGGAAAAGCGGCTGCAGTTTATTCTTATTTGAAAAATCCATCAGGTGTAAAAAATTCAGGTTAAAAGGATACCGAACAAATGATTGGATGTATGTTCCTTATCCATGGGAGCTATATGATATTCCATTGTCGATACCATCCACCTCTCAAATTTTAGATGTAGTAGGAGTTGAAAGCTACGTGTATGTTTTGTATTCTACCAATGCCTATACCTTGAAAGCATTGATATATGATTATGATGGGAACCAGATTAGTGCTTCACCATTTACACATACCCTTGGAATAGGCAATACCTTTAACATGGCTTCCATTCAGTTTTACATTGATGTAAGCACTATTAATATTATCGGTGATTGCTACAAAACAGGAAAGAATAAAATTTTTGCTGATCAGTTGACTCCATCTGGTTTTTCATTCAAAACAATCTTACCACTAACAGGAAATCAGCAAGGCGTGGTATATAACCTCAAGTCAGAACTTGAAGGCAGCAGCATCTATGTGGATGCAAAAAATGTAGTCACCGGAGATCGGGTGCTGTATAAGATTGACAAAGCAACCTATGCTGTGCTATTTACACAAACTATGACTTACACCGGGGAATACTACATTGGAACAAGCGGCACGGGTGGCATAACTGACTTCTACGTTTTCAGTATCAACGGGGCTGGAACAGTGCTGAATGTTGACCGGTACGATGAAACGCCATCGGGATTCATTACACTCACCGCAACCAGTGCAGTCAATTGTTATTTGCCACAATATAATGTCAATAATTTTTTTCCGGCCCCTTCTAAAGTGGACAAGGTGATTGATCAGGGTATTCCATTGGTGATTATTGATGAAATAACACATACGGCTACTTCAATCGGGCCTATGGAATTGGTCATTGACTTAACAGGGTTTCCGCTGAGGTTGCAAAATGGTGATGCTGGTATTGAAAACAACAACGCAACCCTCTCTATTTACCCAAACCCTTCTTCAGCAGAAATTACGATTGAACTCAAAGATGCAAGCAAAGTAAAATCGATTGAAATCTTTAACATGACCGGTGGTTTGGTTGCAACCTATAATGATGTCAATGATAAAATCATTTTGCAAAGGGATTTACCTGAAGGCATTTACTTCTTACACCTCACTAGAGATGAAGGGGAAGTGATTACCAAAAAATTTGTAAAAACAAATTAGGAACCTAAACATAATAAGAACCCGGAAGCCGAAAAGGGTAAACAGAGTAGGCAAACTTTAACTTCTAAAATCACAGACAATGAAAAAATTACTTTACATAAGTTTTGTAGTCGGGTGCTTTCTCTATGCGCCTCTTGCCAGTGCCCAGCCCATTTGGACACCCGGTTGCTACATCCATGAAAATGATTTCCCTTACGAACCCAATTACCATTACCAACCTATCAGAGAGAATACCGCAGACGGGCAATATTATGGAGTCGCCAACACATTCATAGATGCCGTTAATAATAATATCTCGATAAATGCGTCGGCTGGTTGTGGTTTTATCAATCAGGGTGTGGGAAATTTGGGCACACAGGGATTAGATTATGATATTTGGACCAATGGTGACGTAGATGATATGTGTATTTTTGGTTTGTATGATCAGAATGTTGGAGCAGGCCATCCTTTTCCCTATGTGTATATACAATACGGGGGAACTTATGATATCATTCCACCTGCGGGTATAAATTATTTAAGCGGTTCGGTGCATGCTTATGCTGCAGGTATTAACCATGGACCTCCCACACTTCCCGGTTTAAGCGGCGTTTTGCATAATACCGGTGAGAAAAGGTGCTGCCGCTTACTCTTATCTTCAAAGTCCGTCGGGAGTAAAAAATTCAGGCTAAAGGGATATAGAACAAATGATTGGATGTATGTTCCCTATCCCTGGAGTTTGTATGATGTTCCACTGGCAATACCGTCTACATCTCAGATCCTGGATGTGGTGGGAGTAGAAAGCTATATTTATGTCCTTTATTACACCAATGCTTATACGTTGAAAGTTTTGGTATATGATTATGATGGCAACCTGATAAGTGCGGCACCATTTACACATAACCTGTTAGCCGGTAATACTTTTAATATGGCTTCCATTCAGTTCTACATTGATGTAAGCACCCTTAATATTATCGGTGATTGTTTTAAAGGAGGAAAGAATAAAATTTTTGCTGATCAGTTGACTCCAACTGGTTTCACCTTCAAAACAATTCTACCACTAACAGGCAATTCTCAAGGAGTAATTTATAATCTAAAATCAGAACTACAGGACAACAACATTTATATTGATGCCAGGAATGTAGTAACCAATAAACGTGTACTGTATAAGATTGACAAAACCACCTATTCAGTTTTGTACACGCAAACCATTGACTTATACCGGTGATTATTATATTGGACAAGAGTGCACAGGCGACATTACTGATTTCTACGTTTTTATTTTGATGCATCCGGTACTATTTTAAAAGTGGACCGGTATGATGAAACTTCGGCTGATTTTTACAACCCTCACTGCTACAAGCACCGGAATTGTTTTCTACCCCCCTTTTGATTTAGTGATTTTTGTCCTTTAGAGGTTCCACCATTTAAAGTGGCTGATGTTATTGATCAGGGTTTTGCTCCATTGGTTATTATGGATGAAATAACACATACCGCTAATTCTATCGGGCCTTTCGAATTAATCATTGACTTAACAGGTTTCCCATTGCGTTTGCAAAATGAAGAGTGTTGTTCATACAAACAGCCTGCAATCCATCTCACATTTATCCCCAACCCATCTTCTGCAGAAAATTACTATTGAACTCAAAGATGCAAGATGCCAAACTCGATTGAAGTCTTTAACATGACGGTGGTTTGATTGCAACTATAAGGGAGTTAAGGATAAAATCATTTTGCAAAATGATTTGCGAAGGCATTTATTTTTTACCTACCTCACTACAGATGAAGGGAAGTGATTAGTAAAAAATTTGTAAAAACAAATCAGTAATCAAGATCATAATAAGAACCCAAGAGGATAAGGGTAAATAGCTCTATCAAATTTTCCCAAACCTTAAACAACAAACCATACCACTCTTTCTCACTTCCTGCTGATGCATCAAATGCTCAATTATCCATTACAGATGCAAGCGGAAAAGTGGTGAATACTTATTCACTTTCAATTGGTTCAACAGAACAGGTAATCAACGCCAACAAACTTTCGCAGGTGTTTACCAGTATTCATTAATTATAAATGGAAAATGATGGACAGCAAACAAATGGTGATCGTGAAATAACACTTCCTATTCCGACCTGTTTAATTTATCATTCATTAAAACCGCCTCTCTTATAGGAGGCGGTTTATTTATTTTATATGACAAATCCGGAGGGATCAAATTAATGCTTTGGCATTTTTGGTCCCTGCTGTAAATGACAAAACAGCATTACAATTACTGTAGTGTTAGCTTCTTCATCCTCCCTCTTACCATTCGAACATTCAATACTACGACATACATCTTCCGCATTCGCCTTTGTGTGGCCTTTGTTTACACCGTTGAAATTTTAACAAGGGAACACATACCGCAATCTTAATAAAAATTACGAGGGTGGAATCGAAAAACCGAAACAGAGTAAGAACCCGGGAAGCTGAAAAAGTGATAAGAGGTAAGCAACCCATTACAACCTAAATCTAACAAGTATGAAAAGCAATTTCTCTTTTAATGGCCTTGCTCACTCTTATTACAACGGCCGGCCAGGCACAATTTTTAAATTACTATGCCAATTTTGGCAACGCCAACTCCAAGATGAACTTCACCTGCATTGTACCAAAAAATTTCGGCACCGGGGCTGGCAACGTTTACGCCATTGGTACCGTCGACTCCACGGTTTTGTCGAAAACAAAATACATCTACGTGGCAGAGATTGATCCAAATGGAAGTATCGTGATGGCAAGAAGTACCAGCATTGAAGTAACTGCTGCTGATATCAATGATTATTCTACTGCTGCGCTTCTGCCATGGAAAACCTACGATGGATACTGGTTGTGCAGGTAACCGCAGAACACCTTTTCAGTATAAAAGCAGGGGCTTTGTGATAAAGATCAATGTAGTTGCTGCTACTAAGAACGTAGTATGGTTTAAGCAATCCAACGATAACACATTGTTTACACGCATTATTGAAGCGTCTACCCTTCCGAAAAAAAGATATTATGTGAGCGGCCAGGATATGCAGGTGGCCAGAAGCAACCGGAGAAGATGCATTGCTGATGGAGGGGTTGCGCGTACCACCGGTACTATGACGATGCTTAGCAATCGAAAAGTTCTTGCATCTGAAACCTGGAACGGTGTGATTTATGACCCAACACTAAAAGAGTTCTATGTCGGTGGGCGGTACAATTACAACACCACCAATACGATGATGCGCCAATCAATAACGAAGTTAAATGCAAGTTTCGCTGAAGTGTGGAGCTACCCGTATGTGAAAAATATTACCACCGATCAGGCAAGGTTATATCTGACCGACCTGTTACTCAGTAATTCAAAGCTGTATGCAGTCGGCGCTGGAGATCTTGCCGGTCAAGGCATTGCGTTAACGCAGCAATTCATTGCAACAGACTTGAATGGTACGTTGCAGGCAGGGCAAAATTATACGATAAACGGAAATACAGGAACACTTCATCAAGTTATTGCTATTCCCGGCAGCACAGATTTAATTCTGCTGGGAGATTTGTACGATGCTGTCAATCCTTCAACCTACGGTAATGCATACCTCATGCGTGTTGACGCAAGCGGCAACAAAATTTGGGCAAACAAATATCCGTTCTCATTAAAAAGTTATTCAAGCAGTGTGCAACGTATTTCGGGAATGGCCATTCAGGGTGGAAGTTTATATGTTGTTGGGCAATACCTTCCTTCCAGCAATATCCCCCAAGCAGCCTTATTAAAGGTTAACACCGCAGACGGGAACGGACTCTTAGGTTGTGCCGATTCAGTTGGTATAGCCGCTTCTCCCTTTACCTATCAGGGGCCGCTTACACCTATGTCCCCTGAAACATATGTTTACACCGATAATATAGTAAAATATAAAAAACATGACATAATCTTTGACTGGAATACGGTGTGCTCGGCATCGAATCCCTGTGGAAACGATACCACCGATCTGGGCGATCAATTCATGTGCGCAGGCCAAATTTTCAATTACTGCGGCCAAAATTTCACTATCCCCGGTCATTACGTTGTTAGTTGCCTGGGGGATGACGGTTGTGTACACACTTCCTCGTTCGATCTTATTGTTTCATCGCTCGCCGCTCATGCCGGACCCGATGGATTTGTCTACGGCTGCTGCGCTAATACACTCAATGGCTCTGCTACCGGCGGCACTCCCGGCTATACTTATGCGTGGTTGCCCATAGCAGGATTAAGCAGTCCTGGTAGTGCCAACACAAACTGCTCAGTAGCGACTACCTACACACTTACCGTCACAGATGCAGCAGGTTGCACGTCAACCGATGTGGTAGTAATGGCAGTAGGGAATCCCACCGGCAGTTGTTGCCGCGTAGGTGGTAATGCTGAATCAACTGTGAAAGTATTTCCCAACCCTTCATCCAATGATTTTACCATTGATGCAGGCGGAAACGAAATCTCAAAACTGATGGTGCTGAATATGTTAGGTCAGTTGGTTGAAACAGTCAATGGATTTAGTACACCAATCATATTTGGAAAACAATTGCCTGAAGGTATTTACAATATAATTGTAGAATATGCTGATGGAAAATCATCTCAGATTCGGGTGGCAAAAGTGGCTTCGGAAAAATAACGCAGAACTATTTAACCGGCATTATTTATAGCCAATACAACCAGGCATCTGCTTCACAGGCTGAAGCAGATGCCTGGTTTGTGAAATGGAAAAACTGAAGCAGCAAACAAATGGTAATCGTGAAATAGAAAATCGATTCTCTGTTTAATTCCCTTTCATCATTGAGTGAAGCCGCCTCAGCTATCGGGGTGGCTTCTTTATATTTTATGCATCGTATGAGTAATGCATGAAATGTCGTTTGATTCCTCTGGATCAGCAATCAAATCGGAAGCAAAATCACAACAGCGGCAATTTGTATGCACAACAGGAGTATCGCATGCTGGCTTTTGCTGAAACTTATTCGTTACATGATTCATAGTAGCCTGGCTTAATTCCCTTCTTGGCTCCCCATCCACTTTCCACTTCTTCCGTTTGTACTCGTGTGTTTACCATTTGAACAGTTAAAACTACACTACATACATCTTCCCTGCATTCGATTTTGTTTGACGGTATGTTTACACTGTTAAAAATTTTAACAAGGGAAAACATACCGCAATACCCTCAAAAAATTACGGCGGTGGAATCTGAAAAACCGAAACAGCTTAAGAACCCCAAAGCTGAAAAGGGAAACAGAACGGGCAAACTTTAACTTCTAAAATCACACACAATGAAAAAATTATTTCACTTAAGTTTTGTAATTGCATGCTTTATCTATGCAACTGCCTCCAATGCTCAACCCATTTGGACACCAGGTTGCTACATCCATGAAAATGATTTGCCTTACGAACCCAATTACCATTACCAACCTATCAGAGAGAATACCGCAGACGGGCAATATTATGGAATCGCCAACACATTCAGAGATGTAAGTAATAATAATATCTCGATAAATGCGTCGGCTGGTTGTGGTTTTATCAATCAGGGTGTGGGAAATTTGGGCACGCAGGGATTAGATTATGATATTTGGACCAATGGTGATGTAGATGATATGTGTATTTTTGGATTGTATGATCAGAATGTTGGAGCAGGCCATCCTTTTCCCTATGTGTATATACAATACGGGGGAACTTATGATATCATTCCACCCACGGGTATAAATTATATCAGCGGTTCGGTGCATGCTTATGCTGCAGGTATTAACCATGGCCCCCCCACACTTCCCGGTTTAAGCGGCGTTTTGCATAATACCGGTGATGGTAAAGGTGCTGCCGCGTACTCTTATCTTCAAAGTCCGTCGGGAGTAAAAAAATTCAGGTTAAAGGGATATAGAACAAATGATTGGATGTATGTTCCCTATCCCTGGAGTTTGTATGATGTTCCACTGGCAATACCGTCTACATCTCAGATCCTGGATGTGGTGGGAGTAGAAAGCTATATTTATGTCCTTTATTACACCAATGCTTATACCTTAAAAGCTTTGGTATATGATTATGATGGGAACCTGATAAGTGCGGCACCATTTACACATAACCTGTTAGCCGGTAATACTTTTAATATGGCTTCCATTCAGTTCTACATTGATGTAAGCACCCTTAATATTATCGGTGATTGTTTTAAAGGACGAAAGAATAAAATTTTTGCTGATCAGTTGACTCCAACCGGTTTTACCTTCAAAACAATTCTACCACTAACAGGAAATTCTCAAGGAGTGATTTACAATCTAAAATCAGAACTGCAGGACAACAATATTTATATTGATGCCAGGAATGTAGTAACCAATAAACGTGTACTGTATAAGATTGACAAAACCACCTATTCAGTTTTGTACACGCAAACCATGACTTATACTGGTGATTATTATATTGACAAGAGTGCTACAGGCGGCATTACTGATTTCTACGTTTTTTATTTTGATGCATCCGGTACTATTTTAAAAGTGGACCGGTATGATGAAACTTCGGCTGGATTTACAACCCTCACTGCTACAAGCACCGTGAATTGTTTTCTACCCCCTTTTGGATTTAGTGATTTTTGTCCTTTAGAGGTTCCACCATTTAAAGTGGCTGATGTTATTGATCAGGGTTTTGCTCCATTGGTTATTATGGATGAAATAACACATACCGTTAATTCTATCGGGCCTTTCGAATTGATCATTGACTTAACAGGTTTCCCATTGCGTTTGCAAAATGAAGAGGTTGTTGATGCAAACAGCACTGCATCCATCTCCATTTATCCCAACCCATCTTCTGCAGAAATTACTATTGAACTCAAAGATGCAAGCAAAGTAAAATCCATTGAAATCTTTAACATGACCGGTGGTTTGATTGCCACTTATAATGAAGTTAATGATAAAATCATTTTGCAAAAAGATTTACCCGAAGGCATTTACTTTTTACACCTCACTACAGATAAAGGGGAAGTGATTACTAAAAAATTTGTAAAAACAAATCAGTAATCGAATCATAATAAGAACCCGGAAGCCGAAAAGGGTAAATAGAGTTGGCAAATTTTTCAAACCTTAAAACAACAAACCATGAAAAAACTATTTCAAAAAGTAATGTTTGCATTCATTTTGGTTGCAGGATCTGTAACAGCGCAAGCCCAGATTGAATGGCGCGTCGCGGGCAACAATGCCGCACCTGGAGATTTCCTCGGCACTCTCACTCCTCAACCATTGGTATTTAAAGTCAGTAATACCTTATCCGGAAAAATTGACTACACTAACAACAGCGCCAATACCAGCATTGGATTTCAAACACTCATTGGGCTGACTAGTGGGAAGCAGAACAGTATATTTGGATTTCAGGCACTGAAATTCAATACCACGGGTTCATATAATACAGCAGTGGGTTACCGAAGTTTAAATGCAAATCTGATCGGTGCCAACAATACTGGAATAGGATATCAGGCCTTGCTCAGCAACATTGCTTCAAATAATACCGGTGTGGGTTATAATGCTTTGGTAAAGAATTCTACCGGAACATTAAATGCTGCACTTGGTAGCAATGCTCTTGCTAACAATACGTCGGGAAACAATAATGTTGCTATTGGTAGTAATGCACTTTTTACTCAAACCACCAGTTTTGACAATACTGCAGTAGGTGTAGATGCGATGTATTCCAACACTACCGGTAGTACAAATACTGGTAATGGAAGGCAAGCTCTTTACTCCAACACTACTGGCTACAACAATGTAGCGGTTGGAGGACAAGCACTTTATTTCAACACCACTGGCTATGAGAATGTTGCCGTCGGTTTGCAGGCGCTGTATTCAAATACTACAGGAAGAAATAATATAGCAGCAGGGAGATGGGCGCTGTATTCAAATACTACGGGATTCAACAATGCAGCCATGGGAGATGCTGCTCTTCAGTATAATACTACTGGATACAACAACGAAGCAGCCGGGGCAAATGCACTTTACCGCAATACCACAGGTTCATCGAATGCAGCAAATGGAATGAGTGCTTTAGCACTTAATACTACCGGATATGAGAATACAGCAACCGGTAATTCAGCACTTTATTCCAATATAACCGGCTACGACAATGTTGCCGATGGATTTCAAGCGCTATATTCAAATACCTCTGGTTACTTCAATACAGCGAATGGAAGAAATGCGCTTTATTCAAATACAACTGGTAATAGTAACTCTGCAAATGGTGCAGGTGCTCTTGGCTCAAACACAACGGCCTCATCTAATACGGCGAATGGATATTCCTCCCTCGGATTAAATACAACGGGTAATAATAATTCCGCAAATGGATATGAAACACTCTTTTCAAATATATCCGGAAATGATAATACGGCCAATGGACACCTGTGTCTTTTTTACAATACTACTGGATTCAGCAATACCGGCAATGGAAGACAATCACTATACAACAACACCATTGGAAACAGTAACGTAGCTGATGGGAATTCAGCATTGTATGCTAACACCACCGGTACTAACAACACTGCGGAAGGATTCAATTCTCTTTTCTACAATGTAACAGGTACTTACATGACTGCATTGGGTTCAGGTGCAGGTGTAGCGAGTGGAAATACCAACTTAACCAATGCAAGTGCAATCGGAGCCAATGCCATTGTATGTTCAAGCAACATGATGGTGTTCGGAGATGCTGCAGTTACCAAATGGGGATTCGGTGTTTGCCCGGGTCCTACTGATGCAATTTTGGTTGGAACCAATCCGACAAATGGTAATGGAGCCCATGTCACAAATGGCGGCGCATGGGTAGATGCTTCCGAAAGAGCGAAGAAAGAAGGTTTCACTGCGCTGGATAAGAAGGACATTCTCGAAAAAATTTCGAAACTCGAAATCACCAGATGGAAGTACATAGGTACTGATAATGAATATCACATTGGTCCAATGGCCGATGATTTCTTAAGCACCTTCAATGTGGGTGATAATACCGGAATAGCCCCAATGGATAAAGCAGGTATTGCACTCATCGGAATTCAACAACTGTCTAAAACAAATGATGAATTGAAAATGCAGGTTGAAACGCTGCAATCGGGCAATCAGGAATTGAAAGATGAAGTAGAGGATCTCAAGTCAATAATGAATGAATTGAACGCTCAGCTTCAATCGATTGATGCTTCTCTTTCACAGTGCTGCACAAATCATCAGCAATCGAAAGCATCCTCAACAGATGGGAATGATAACGCGGGTGCTCACCTCTATACAATAACTCCCAATCCTTTTTCACAAAAAGCAACCATCACTTTCTCGCTTCCTGTTGATGCATCCAATGCGCAATTATCTATTACAGATGCAAGCGGAAAACTCGTTAGCACTTACCAGCTTTCAATGGGTTCAACAGAACAAGTTATTGATGCCAATAAACTTTCACCAGGTGTTTATCAGTATTCACTGATCGTAAACGGTAAAGTAATCGACAGCAAACAAATGGTGGTGACACATTAAGCGAACCCAGTTTATAAATATTAAAGTGAAGCCGGCACCAGCTATAAAGCCGGCTTCATTATGTAGGTACTTCGAAAGGGCAGCTATTTATCAATAAATGATATCTCTACTTGCTGATTTATTTTTCCTTTCGTCATTTCAGGTTGAAAGCGTTTGCGTCGCATCACCTTTTCACCTGATTTCCATCTTTCCATAAGGCGCTTCTTCAGTAACAAGAAAATAATTATGCGTAATAAAACGCCTGCATGTTGTTTTCATTAACTAAGCCCTTCACACTTATCACCTTATTTCTCACACTTAATAAATGTACAGGAACACTTACCAATTGGTAATTGACATCGGTGATAACGTGAAGTATGTTTGTAATCAACTATTTTTAGAATAAATTATCGGACCTCCACCCTGAGATGGTATTGCAGTGTATTCTCAAAAACCGAAACAGAGTAAGAACCCGGAAGCTGAAAAGGGTAAGCAGAGTAAGCAAAAAAATTCATCTAAACTTTCAACAAATGAAAAAACTATTGATCATTTTATCATTGCTTGCCACTTTTCATGTGAATGCTCAGGTACTGAATTCTCCTTCGGGAACCGTTGGATTTTCATCGCCTAATGTTGGAATCGGCACGACTTCAACAGTTTCCAATTATGGTGTACATATGCGCGGTGGAATTGGAAATCCTATTCCGTCTGGATTGTACATTCAGCGAGGAGATATTCCCGCTTCCAATCAAGACTGTGCATTGGGCATAGGCTTCTCCTCCAATTTATTTTCCGCTGTGAGTATTGGTGGAGGGTCATGTGCCTTTCAGCTTTTTCCTTCAGCGAATACTCCGGCACCGGATATGGCATTTTCAACCAATACCGTTGCGCCACAATTACTTATCAGGAACAATGGAAATGTTGGCATCGGTACAGCTACACCTGTGCAATTATTGGATGTGAATGGCACCACCAAAACAAAAAGATTCATCATGACGAATGGCGCTGTGAATGGATATATTTTGCAAAGCAACGGAAGCGGTCTTGGTACCTGGGTAAATCCTTCCAGCCTGGTGCTTGCTGAAACAGATCCTAAAGTAGGAACATTAACCACCAATAAAATTCCCAAGTGGGGAGGAACTACATTGGTAGATAGCAAGATCGCCGAAGTTGGAACAAGCATCGGGGTAGGCACTTCTACTCCTGCTACTAACTATGGAGTTCATATTTCAGGTGGTGTCAGCCGTCCGCTGGGAGTAGGCATTTACGTTGAACGGGCAGATCTGATTCCATCTAATCAGGATTGTGCATTGGCTGTTGGTTTCTCCTCCAGCTCTTTTACCTCAGTAGGAATAGGAGGCGGCTCTTGTGCATTCAGGCTTTTTCCTTCAGTAAATACGCCGTCACCTGACATGGCCTTCTCGTGCAATCAAACAGCTCCTCAATTGATAATCAAAAATAATGGTAGCGTAGGAATCGGTACAGCGATACCCGGAGCACTGCTGGAGGTTGCCGGCGGTGATGCTTTAATTAATACTTTAACAGTAGGAAAGGGCGGCAGTGCTTTACCCTCTAATACGGCTTTAGGATTTCAAGCGCTATCGTTAAACACATCAGGATATAATAACGTAGCAACTGGATACCAGGCAATGTATTTAAATACCACTGGATATCGCAATGTTGCAAATGGTTACCTGGCACTCACTGCTAACACCATAGGAAATTTCAATACTGCCACCGGCTATACGGCACTTTATTACAATGCTGACGGAACCGGCAATTCTGCTCATGGCGCCGGTGCACTTTTCTCAGCAACTAACGGAAGTTACAACACCGCAATGGGTAACTTAGCCCTCTATTCTAATTCCGGTGGAAGTTTTCTTACAGGATTAGGTAGTAATGCAGATGTTGCAGGGGCTAATCTTTCCAATGCAACTGCAATAGGATTTGGCGCGCTTGTAAATAACAGTGATAAAATTCGTTTTGGCAATGCAGCAGTAACTGTCATTGAAGGCAATGTAATTTATACTGTGTCCGATGGAAGATTCAAAACAAATATTACGGAAGATGTTAAAGGCCTTGACTTTATTAATAAGCTTCGCCCGGTACAATATAACTTTGAAGCAAAGGAGTTTGATGAATTTCTAAGCAGGAATTCACCACAGCAAACAAAGGATCTATTGAGCAAGATGGATTATTCAAACGCACAAAAAGCCAGATATGACGGGTTTATTGCACAGGAAGTAGAAGCTGCTGCGAAAGAAGTTGGATATCAATTCAATGGTGTGCATGTACCTGAAAACGAGAATGATAATTACAGTTTGGCATATAGTGAATTTGTGGTGCCGCTTGTAAAATCAGTGCAGGAATTGTCAAAACAAAATGATGATCTGAAGACCCAGCTTGCAACGATGCAGACGCAGATTGATGCGTTGATCAATGGAACAAAGTCTCCTATTGATTTAAAATCAACAACCGGCAGCGTAAGCAAGCCAATCCTTAATCAGATCGCTCCCAACCCGTTCTCTCAAAGCGCAATCATCAGTTTTGCGCTTCCGGCCGATGTTAAGGATGCAGAATTACTGATCACTGATTTGAGCGGAAAAATTCTTAAAAGCTATTCCCTCATTGCAGGTGCAACGCAACAAGTAATCAACGGTAATGAATTGAGTGCAGGAACTTATTTATATTCGGTTTCTATAAAGGGAAAAGTGATCGACAGCAAACAAATGGTGGTGACACATTAAGCAAACCGGTTAACAGCAATCTTTTTCCATAATTAAAAAAGAAGCCGGCTTCCCTTTAGAAGCCGGTTTCTTTTTGGATGATGCGCAAACTCGAAGCAATGCTAAGTAACAGCGACGAGGGATTTTTAAAATGAAAAAATTCCGGGATAAGAATCTTGCCTGGGCCGTTTGTAAATCAACTCCCTTATTGACAGCAGGCTTCCTTATATTTCCGAAATGCTCCGCCTCCTTTTCCTGGTAAGTTTTTATTGTTGCTTCAACAGCATGTGCCTGGCGCAATTTGTTTACATGAAGCATTTTACTTCAGCAGACGGGTTGCCCAGCAATGTAGTGTATGATGTTTTGCAGGATGAAGATGGATTTATCTGGTTTGCGACCGATCACGGAGTGAGCCGTTTTGATGGCCATCATTTTAAAAACTTTTTGAAATCGGATGGCATTGCCGATGATGAAATAATCAGGTTAGGTAAAGATCAGCAGCAAAGAATCTGGTTTTTGGGTTTCAATGGGAAAGCCTCTTTTTACCTGCACGGAAAATTCTACAACGAAAACAATTCCGCGGTAGCCGCTAAAACGCAGTTGAATTCTGTCTTCTGCAAAGTGCTTGTTTCAAAAAAAGGCATGGTCTATCTTGTTTCAAACAGCGATGGCTTTATTGAAGTGAATGGTGATTCGGTAACTCAGTATTCAAAACAGACTTTATTTCGTTTAACAGGATTCAATTATCTGAACGGACTTAAAGCTGTGAAAATGGATACCTCCGGACAGCTTTTGCTATTCACAAATGACAGCGCCGCAATTTTCAACCATGGAAAAGCATCACCATTGCTTCAGCAGCTTCCAAAAAATACGGTTCATGGCTTTATACTGTCAGATGGATCTTATGTGATTTTGGGAAATAACAACCTGGTAAGATTCAAAGGAAATAGAACTGACACTGCCACCGGATTTGAACAGAATCCTTTTGCTGATTATAACAGCGTGGAAGAAGACGGTAACAATAATCTCTGGCTCATGTCAAAAACCGGTGCGCGGTTATTTCGTGATAAAATTTTAGACGCGCAACACCAGTTGAAAATACTTGATGGCAAATATTGCGGCCATGTTTTTACCGACAGTGAAGGCAACACCTGGCTGGCACCTTTGCGCGACGGTGTTTACATGATTCCTTCTCTCGAAATACAATTGCTCAGCAAGCCGGATGGACTTGCGAATAATGATGCGATTGTATTGTCAGCACATCCAAATGGCGTAATTGCCGGATTTGCCAACGGTATAGCGCAACAGATCCTTTACGATCACGGACCCATTCAACTTCGGCCTCCGGTGGAAATCACCGGATATCCGGTGAATTTTTTTCCCGGAAAAAATAAGCAGTGGCTTTGTGTAACAAATTTCGAACTGATTACTACGGATGATAATTTTAAAACGATCAGTAAAACGGTTATCGGCTGGACAAAATCCGCGCAACGGACGAAAGACGGTTCGTTGCTTTTAGGTGGTGGTCAGAAACTTTCGCTGCTAAAAGATAACCGTCTTTCGGTACTGTATCAATTTCCACATGATAAAAGGATTTATGCGATCGCAGAAGACCGGAACAACCTGCTTTGGATAGGTACAGAACAAGGGCTTTTTATATTTCATGATTCCAGCATGCAGTTTCTCGGAGAAAAATTTCCTGCACTTAAAAGCAGAATCAGCGATCTCCGTCTCGACGCAACAGGCAGGTTATGGATTGCTTCTGCGGAAACCGGATTGTGGATGCTTGAAAATGAAGTGTTGAAAGAAATGCTGGCGACGAAAGAAAAAATTTCCGCCCGGAATATTTTCATTGATAATAACAACATCATTTACGCGGGAACCGATGCAGGTCTATTCATATTAAAGGAAATAAAAAAGGGAAACTTTCAAATTACACGTTTCAGAAAACAAGACGGTCTTGCTTCAGAAAAAATAAATTCATTGCTTGTAAAAGATGGCATGATCTGGATTGCAACCGATGAAGGCCTGCAGGTTTTTCCGGTTGATAATAAGTTGAAAAAAATCACAAATGTCCCGATATATCTCAATTCCTTTACCGTAAACGGCACTTCCACAAAGGTTGATACTGCGCTGCAATTCGATTACCGTCAAAACAATATGCAGTTATCATTTTCCGGAATCAGTTTCCGCGAAGCTGCTGCATTAACGTATCGCTATAAGCTTCGGTCCGAGGACGTAAACTGGCAATACACTTCCAATTCAACATTGGATTTGCCGCAATTACCTGCGGGAAAATATCAGGTTACGGTGCAGGCCGCTACTTCAGCAGACAACTGGTCAACCCAACCCTTACAACTTGCATTCACTATTCATTTGCCTTTCTGGAAAACCAAACTTTTTTTATGCAGCCATTCTATTTCTTTTTGCATCAGGAAGTGTGCTGTTGTTCCGCTATCGTTACAAAATGAAATTGCTGAAGGAAGAACAGAAAAGAAAATCAATCGAAGCGGAGCTGGCAGCTTTGCGTTCGCAAATGAATCCTCACTTTATTTTCAATTCACTGAATGCTATACAGGATTTTATTTTTCAACACAAGACAGAAGAAGCGAATGAATACCTCGCCAAATTTGCAAAACTCATCCGTGCTGTCCTGCATCAGTCACGAAAAAAATCGGTGACCGTGGAAGAAGAATGTGAGTTGCTGAAAACATATCTCGAATTGGAATCATTGCGTTTCAATAATTCATTTGACTGGGAAATATTTACTGATCAACAATTGGAAATCAATGAGGTGATGATTCCTTCCATGTTGTTGCAACCGGTAGTGGAAAATTCAATAAAGCATGGATTTAAGAACCTGGAACGAAAAGGAATGCTTAAGATCAGTTTCAAAAAGAAATCGATGGCATTTGTTGTGAAGTAAGCGACAATGGTACAGGTCGTGTGACTGATAAAAATGGAAAAGGCAGTTCACTGGCCATTTCCATTATACAAGAGCGCATTGCTATTCTTAATCAATCTCTGCGGCGGCCCTGCACAATGGAAGTATTTGATCTTGGCGATTCAGCTTCGCCTTCAGGGTTAATGACCATTTTCAGGTTTCCGTCATCCATCTGACTATTCTTGTAACCGGTAAGATTCAATGCTAATTAACATTGCATTTTTCATTCTAAAAATATAAACGACATCAGGAATCGAAGTATATTTCGAGTGTATTAAAATCTTCAGCTCATGTTCTCCTTTGTAATTATTGAAGATGAACAACACAGCGCAAATGTGCTGCTGCAAATTATGCTACAGCATTTTCCCGCATTGCAGTATCATGGCCGGGCAGCAGGCGTGATGGAAGGGGTGACGCTGATTAAAAAGAAGCATCCTGACCTGATTTTTCTGGATGTGGAATTGTGTGACGGAACCGGTCTTGAAGTCTTACGACATTTTGATCAACGACCGTTCAAAACGATTTTCACAACAGCCTATGATCATTATGCATTACCGGCCATTAAATTTTCCGCCATTGATTTTTTGCTGAAACCGATCAGTATTGAAGAGACAAAATCGGCTGTAGAAAAAGCGATGCAGCTATCACAGACTGAGCGCATCGACCAATTGGTAAAGACGCAGGAAAACGGTGCTTTGAAACGATTAGCGCTCCCTACGCTGGAAGGTTTTGCATTTGTAGATGTTAGTGATCTTGTATTTCTTTCTGCGGAGGGAAGCTATACCGTGCTTCATACTGCTGACGGACAGAAGTATGTTGTTTCCAAACCACTGAAGGAATATGAAGAGTTGCTGGAGTCGCAGGGATTCTTCCGCATTCATCATTCCCACATCGTGCGGCTTCATCAGATCAGCAAGTATGTGAAAGGAAGCGGAGGTTATGTAGTGATGAAAAACGGAATATCGCTCGATGTTTCCGCAAGAAGAAAGGATGATTTTTTGAAGAAGCTGACGGAGATGTAGTGGTCTTTGGCAGGTCAAAACACGAAGTAGCGTCTAATATCAGTTCGTGGCTATATGTTAGCTCCTTTAGCCCTGAAAGGGCGTAATCTACTAAAGCAGGGTGCAGCCCTGCGTAAAAAAATATATCTATGAGCCAATCTCTGGTAAAAAACTATCTCCACATCGTCTTCAGCACTAAATATCGTCAGGAACTCATCTATCCTCCGGTTGAACAAGAACTGCATGCATACTTAGGAGGGGTCTGCAAAAGCCTGGAATGCCATCCAATAAAAGTGGGCGGCTATACAGATCACATACACATTCTTTGTATGCTGTCCAAAAAAATAGCACTCATGAAATTACTCGAAGAAGTAAAATCACACTCTTCAAAATGGATCAAGACTAAGGGATCTAATTATAGTAATTTTTACTGGCAAGATGGATATGGTGCATTCTCGGTAAATCCTTCAGATATTGATAGGGTTATTAAATATATTACAAATCAAAAAGCGCATCATAGTAAAAAAACTTTTCAGGATGAATATCGTGCCATGCTTAAAAGGTATGAGGTAGAATATGATGAACGGTATGTTTGGGATTAGGTGGTGTGTTGCGCTCTTTCAGATCTTTGTTTGTGATGGCTTCGCCATCACTTCCCAGGGCTGCATTCTGCTTTAGACGCAGGGCTGCACCCTGCTTTAGTAGATTACGCCCTTTCAGGGCTTAGTTGGGTACGTGATGATTGGCAAGTGTAGCAAAAAGTTAGGGGCAAAGCAAACGCCTGATCAGGATGTGCTTGCTGCAAACATTATCAAATCATAATAGTATGGCTGGAAAAATCGGCCTTTCTTTATCAGACATCTCTTCCCTTTACGCTTATCCTCCCATTCCCTACACTTATCAGATCAGGCAACACACATATGAGTTACGGCTTGCAGTCAAAGTGACATCAAAGTATATTTATTTTTATTATGAAAGAACCGAAAATAATCATTGACCATGGCGGTAATGAAAATTGGGAAACTTATCAACCAGAGGTGGCACTGATTTCAATGAATGAATATATTCAGATACGCTTCACCAAGAAAACGGCTGATGCAGTGAATATTTATAAACGCAGATCTTCCAGTGAATCCTGGCAATTTATCGCTACAGCAGTTAACTCTCCATTTGACGATCATGAATCTGAAGAGCCCTGGGAATACAGAATTCAAGGCGTAAGAGAAAGCCGGGAAGTCGGTTTGCCTGTGGTAATTGCATATAACGAACACAATCATTCAGCATAAAATTTTCAAACCCCAAATTTTAATAGTTATGAAAAAAGTTTTCCTCCGTCTTGTAACTTCCTTTATCGTATTGTTAGCAGTTCCGCAATTCTGTGCTGCCCAACTGGACGTCAAGATCACGCAGAATCCGACCTATCCCTGTGATATTGATACCTCTTCTGGTACCGGCGGCGGACCGGATTGTATTCATGTCTGTCTTGGTGATACCGTTGCATATACCACTGATGGACAAGGCCAATTTCACTGGGAACTCTCGGGCAATGGAACGATTATCAGCGGGCAGGGAACTCAAACCGTTGTAGTGGTCTGGAATTCACCGGGAACCTATCAGGTAATGGTGATAATCCAGGGCCCTGACGGGAATCCGAAAGTTTATCATTTATGCGTAATTGTAGAACAGCCTCCTACTGCAGTTATTGGTTTCGATGCAGGACTTACTATTCAAAACGGTTGCATAAAAATTTGTAATAACACTACCATTAACTTCAACAGTACTGGTTCCTACGCAAATATTTTAAGCAGCGACTGGGATTTCGGAGATGGATTTACAACGTCCACTACCGGCACCACAGTGAGTCACACTTACACGACTCCTGGCAATTACATAGTTACACTTACTGTTCACAGCGCCTGCTGTACAGGCACTGTACAATATTGCGTAAATGTTGATCCGGCAACAGGCCCAGATATTTTTTGTATCACACCGGTGTGCGGAGGAACTGAAGGAGTTAAGTATTGCACCGGTGCAGTTTGCGGGACTTACAATTGGTCAATTCTTGGCGGCACAGGCACAATTCAGGGACCTAATAATACAAACTGCGTACTGGTAAATTGGGGCGCCGGTCCGGTAGGAACTCTCTCACTCGCCACAACACTGTGCACGCCGGCAACATGTCCGGTGGCCACTGTTGCCACCGTTCCCATAATGCCAAACGGAGGATTTATTATTGGCGGCCCTCAACTGGTTTGTGCACCATCTGTACATTCGTATTCGGCGCCTGTAATTCCTGGAGCACAATACACATGGACATTATTTGAACCATGCGGCAGCACCACCACCACGCTTCCAACCAACGCACCACCGTACATACAGAATATTACATTTCCTTGTTTGGGACAATATATTCTCACCTGCCATATGAGCAATGATTTGCTTGATTGTGTAGGGGACACTTCCATAATTATCAATGCAGTGGGAAGTTTTAGTATTTCAGGTCCTGATACTATTTGTGAAAATTCAACAGTGAGCTTTACTTCATTACCATTTAATTGCGATTGGAATATTCCATCAGTAGGTTCAGCAACAAATTCTAACAATCCTTCCTTTACATTTTCCACTGCTGGTACTTACACCGTTACTGCAACACCTGCTTTTCCCAATGTTGCCTGTAATTCACCACAAACATTAACGGTTGTTGTGCTGGCCGCTCCAACGCAGGCCACTATTTCTCCCAATCCAACTGTTTGTCCAGGCACACCTTACACTTATACTGCTTCCGGTTCGGGGCCTGGTGTTACTTACAATTGGTCTTCAACAGGCGGAATTACTTTTAATAATGCTACCGCGAATCCGGTTTCAGCAAATATTCCGAATATCTTTTCTTCCGGAACAATTACGGTAACACCGGTTAACTCAGCAGGGTGCGCCGGAATTCCCACCACAATTACTGTAAATGGATATGCAACTCCTACACCCACGATTACCGGCCCTTCAGCTGCCTGTCCGGATGTGAATACCACTTACAACATTTCACTTTCTTATCCCGGCGTGTCAAACGTCAATATCACCATCAATCCTGCAAATGCCGGCGTGATCGTAAACCAGACTTTGACAACGGTTGATATCAAATGGTTTGTGATAGTTCCTCCAACAGCAACTATCACCATATCAGAAACCATTTGTGGTAACCTCACCGGCACTTTCACTACACCAACCATAAACATATTGCCATTGCCCACTCCAACCGCTGCTGCTTCCGGTGGTTGTGTTGGTACCAATGTGAGTCTTACAGCTACAGGCGGTACAGGTTACGCATGGTATCTGGCAACAGGTGGAGCTTCCATTGGATCAGGAAGTCCATTGTCCACTCCTTATGTTGCTCCTGGAAATTATTATGTGGTGGCAACCGGTGCTAACGGCTGTACGAAAATCGCCTATGCATTGGCAGCAGAATTTCCCGGACCTACTGTTTCTAATCCTTTGGGCCCCACTACCGGATCATGTGATCCGCTTACCGGACTCTTTAGTCCTGCTGTAACGCTACAAACTGCAAATGGTCCTTATACCTTTTCATGGTCGAACGGCGGTACGAATTTCTCAACTACGGTAACCACACCCGGAACTTATTCGGTTACAGTAACTACTGCTAACGGTTGTACAAAAACACAATCTCATACCATACTTTGCGGATGCGCAGTACCCTGTCCAACCTGTGTTGACGGAGGAACCTGTGATCTCGTAACCGGAAATCTTTTGTCACCTACAACGCTCACCTCACCGGCAGCAGGTAGTTATTCATGGAGCCCCGGCGGACAAACAACTCAAACCATCAGTACAATTGTTCCCGGTTTATATTCAGTTACTGTACCTAATCCGGGTAACCTCGCTTGTCCTACTTCTACCACTTCATTTTATGTGCATTGCACAAACGATGTTTGTCCATACAGTGGCAATCCTGTTTGTACAGCAAATACTCCAATCGTATCGCAAGGCAATCCTAATTGCAATGATTTCACATTTACTACCAATAGCAACTGCGCTGGAACAGCGGTCTGGAGTTTTGGAGATGGCTCACCAGGTGCATCAGGAAATACGGTAACCCATACCTATTCACAGATAGGTACTTACCAGGTGTGTTACACTTTCGGAGGAAATGGGCCTTGTGATCCGGGAGCAACAGCATGTACTAGTATTACAGTGCCTGTAGCTGCTAACTTCAGCACTTTGGTGAATTGTAACATGGTACAATTTACCGATCTCACCAACTTCTTTTCCGGCTCTATCAGTGGTTGGCTCTGGCAATTCGGAGATCCGGCAAACAGCACTTCAACCTTACAAAATCCTTCCTTCACGTATTTAAATGGTGGCACTTACAATGTTACACTTACTGCAACTGTTGGTCTGTGTCAGGCAAAAATTACAATTCCCGTAACCGTTGTAGGACCAATTATCACAACAAGCATAGTAACAAGTGCCTGCAATGCGCCTGTGCAATTTACCGCGGCTGACAACGGTTCAAATCCACCTGTGGTAAGCTGGAGCTGGAATTTCGGTGACGGAACATTTTCAACCGATTCAAGTCCATCACACACCTTCCCTCCTCCCGGCCCGCTTTCTTACACTGTAACAGTAACAGCAACAAGCGGAGCAGGATGCAGCACAACTGCTTCCGGAACGGTGACTATTAATCCGCCACCAGCACCCTTCAACCTCATTTACACTTCACCGGGTTGTGGTAATGTACTGCTTGATGCAGGTGCAGGATATACTTCCTATCAATGGTACATGAGCGGAACAGCGATCAGTGGACAAACCAATCAAACATACACTGCTATTGCTTCAGGAAATTACTATTGCGTGGTAACAGACCTCAATGGTTGTATCATACAAAGCAATACGGCAAGTATTGTCGTGAATCCACTACCCGTTATTGTTCTTACGGCAAGTCCACAGCCCTTATGTACGGGCCAGGTAATTACACTCAACTCGGGACTTGGTGCTGGTTACAATGTTAAGTGGTTTGATAATTTGTTTGCACTTCTGTTTACCGGTTCCACTTATTCACCTGGCATGCTGCCTGCGGGAACCTATACTTACAATGTTATTGCCGTGGACAATGCAACAGGATGCCAGTCAAATGCTGCAATAACTATCACCATCAATCCTGCACCTACAGTTACCATTTCCAATTCAAATCCAGCCGGCATTTGCGCGCCGAGTGCGGTAACACTTACCGCTACAGGTCTTCCGGCATCTGTAACTTATGCTTGGAGCAATGGAGCGATCACACCGGTGATCAATGTGTACAGCAGCGGTCTTTATACGGTCGTTGTTACCGATCCTGCCAGCGGTTGTACTGCATCAGCAGTTGATAATGTGATCATCTTCCCATTGCCTGATCTTAGCTTGTTGCCCATTGGTTGCGACTCAGGTTGTATCAATCCGTTAGCTGATACGATTCATGGTCCTCCCGGAATGAGCATGTATGACTGGCAAATCAACGGCGTGAATGTCAGCAATCTTCAGGATCTTGGATTGAATCCAGGCAACTTGCCCAACTACGGAGTGGCTTACGTAATAAAACTGATTGCCACTACCGTGAATGGATGTGTAGACAGCACCACCTTTGAATACACGCCGAGAAGCTGCGACTCCTCAGATTGTTATACCATGACGGATACCATCTGGTGTAATCTGGATGGCACCTATTCCTTTCAGATTTCAGTTGAGAATATGAATGCAGTACAGTCAGCATCCATCATGCTCAATAATTTTACTTCACCCTTCATGGTAAATGGGTTGAGCTATTATTACCAGTTTCTTAACCTTCCACCAAATAGCTCGAGTGGATGGTTCCCGGCAACACCATTGATATTAAGTTTACCACCAAACACACCGGTGCCAACTGAATTCTGTTTGCATTCGATTGTAATCTATGGCGATACCTGTTGCTATGATTCCATCTGCATACCTATTCCGAATTGTGTGCCATGCGATAACATCAGCATCAGTTCTACAGCAGAAGATTCTTCCTGTTGCAAAACTGTTTCGTTGTACAACAATTACAATGGCGGTTATTTTTCAGGAATACAGGTTACTCCTATTACGGTGGGTGCAACCATCGGTTCTACTTACTTAGGTGGTGCCTATACAGGATCATGGAATTCACCGCTGAACAATGCATCAACGGTAATTTATAAACCCAATGCAGGATTCATTCCTACCGGGAATACTACCGGACTCTTTACGATGTGTCTTTCCCTTGCACCGGGAACTCCATCACCACAGATTGTTGTGTTGAACTGGCTGACGCCAAATGCTCTGGGAGATGACAGCATCGCCTGTACTGACACGTTGAAATTCTACTGCATATCAGAACCAATTAATCCATGTGGTACGGTAGAAGACACCATTATCTGCCTTGGTAATGGTACGTATCAATATAGTTTCACGCTTACTAATAACAGTGCGAATGCAATCAGCCAGGCAGTGATTGATTATCTGAATCCAACAGGAGTACTCAACAGCTTCCCATTGGTATTCAACTATCCGCCACTTGCACCAGGCGGCACTTACACGCAAACATTTACATTCAACACAGCGTTGCCTGCAGGTTCTGTTGTTTGCTTTCATATCACATTGCTTGATAGCATAGGATGTTGCTGCCACGCCGTAGATACTGTGTGCTTCACTATTCCCGATTGCGAAGTTACCTGTGCCTGTGGCCATTGGGATGATATTTTTGATATCCATCTGTCTCCTGTTCCTGCAGGTTCTCCAAGTGATTTACTCATTGAATGTGGTGCTGCACTCACCAACCTCGAACCGGGAGTTACCATCAGCTTTACTTCACCAATGTATTTCTGCACTGGAAATGACGCGACGTGTACTTCCAATATCACCTGGAACATTCCAGGCGCATCTCCTTCTTCGGGAACAGGATTGCCTGTCTTCACATTAAATACTGCAGGCACTTATACACTAAAATTGTATGCGTCCTGCGGTGGAAGTGTTTGCGATTCCTGTACCATCAGTTTTGTTGTAACTAATCCTTGTTCTTGCGGTCAATGGCTGCCATTTACTTCTGACGTTACCGTAAATGGAAGCACCAGCACAGGATTGAGCATGGCTTGCGGTGCTCACTTTGATGGAGTGCTTACTGGAAGCACTTATAACTTCACCTCAGGTGGATTTAGTTGTAATGGTGTGGCGGCAGTTTGCCAATCGCAAGTTACCTGGAGTATGCCGGGAGCCTCACCTTCTTCGGGAACCGGACTTCCTGTATTCACATTTAACACTGCAGGCACTTACACGCTTACGATGTATGGTTATTGCGGCGGTAATTTGTGCGACAGTTGCTCGATGACTTTCTTTGTATCTGAAAATTGCAACTGCGGTTCGTGGAATCCGTTTACAATCACCACCAGCAATGTTTCCTATATCAACCAGCCGTGCGGTGGCATCTACAATTCCAAGTTAGGATTTCCAATTACTGTCAATGGCAATTACGCCTGTCAGGGTGGAGCCGATTGTTCCGCAACATACAGTTGGGTAATAAACAAAGGAGCAGTGTTTTTCATGAGTGGCACTTCAATGCCAATCGTATTTAATCCATCTGCCGCAGGAAGTTACACTGTTACGATCAACGCAACGTGCAATGGTGTGAGTTGTGGAAGTTGCACATTTACGTTTAAATTGAAGAGTCCGGCGCCTTCACCTCAAATCGGTGCTCTATCGAACAGTGAAAAAGAGGCTCCCGCGATTGTGCAGTTGAAAGCAACGCCTAATCCGACAAGAGGGGCAGTCACTTTACATTTTGTCTCACCTGCCTCTGAAAGTGGCACTATTAGCTGGTTCGATGAATTGGGAAATATCCGGAAGCAATTGATCACATCATGGGAAGGTACCGAAACGGATATTGAGATGAACGTGAGTGATCTTGCAGAAGGAATTTATTTAGTGCGGTTCAACGGAACCAGTAGCAGCGGATTTACCAAGGTGGTAGTCTTCCGTTGAAATAAGTGATTGGCTTTTTTGAAACCCTCCTGTTGATTTTCGGCAGGAGGGTTTTTTTGTATCGCGACTTTTAAGTTTCACTAAAAAACCCACCGTCGACAAATGGGTTTCTTTACCGATTCATCATGGATCAAGTTCCTTATCAAAAAAAGGGCGCGCAAAAAACTCGCCCCCAATGTCGGGCTACATTGATTATCCATACAATTCAACCCGAACTGATTTGCTATCGTAACCCATTGCTGTTATGCGTTCGCGTGCTTCATCCACCATGTTTCTCCAACCACATAAATAAAATTTCGCTGGTCGTTTGTCGGCAAACAGTTCTTCGTACAAAGGATGTACATATCCTTTATGTCCGTTGAATTCCGGTGATGTTTCCCTGCTAAGGGAAAAAAGGAATTTGAATCGGGGCAATTTATTTTCCATCGCTGCAAGTTCTTCGTGGTAAAGTAAATCTTTCAGATAACGTGATCCGAAGATCAAATAGATATTTCTATAAGGACGAGGATTACGTACAAGATCCAGTAACATAGAACGATACGGTGCTATGCCAGTACCTGTTGCGATCAAACAAATTTCTTCTGTAATTTCATTGGGAAGTATGAAACTTCCTGATGGGCCTTTGAATAATAAAGCAGAGCCTGCACGCAGTTCTTTCCAAATATAATTGGTACCAAGGCCATGTGGCGCATGTACGATTACCAATTCAAATTGATTTGTGCCATCCGGTGCTGATGCAATGGAATAACTGCGCCAGCGATGATTCTTCTTGTGGTGAATCGGCAAATCAACAGTAATAAACTGACCGGGAATAAAATGGAAAATTTCCAATTCAGGAACCTTGAAAAAAAACCGTTTGGTATTTTCCGTCACATCGATAATATCTGTCACTACAGCGGTGAACCATTTTTCCAATGCCATACACACTCAATTTTAAAACAATACCTGATAACTCTTACTGGCGAAAGAATGTTCAGAATTTATAAAAAACATGTTTGCCGAACCTGCTAATGCAATTTGTTTTCATAGTAAGGAATCTCATCATGAGGCTGATCGTCTTGTTGTTCCCAATAAGCAAGCGTAACAATATGTCCGCTTTTTGTCTTTAACTGTCTTCCGAAAATTGCATTGGTGGAATTGAACATGACATCCGTAACACCAATCGTGTAAGTTTCAGGCGGTGGAGGAGTTTCGACAATTGCCTGAGTTGATGCAACGGGAGTTTCTGCTGTTGTTGCAGTTACCGGAATCACTTTGGGAGCAACAACTTTTGGTGGCGGTGATTTTACCACCATAACAGTATAACCATTGAACTCCAATATTTTTTGCAGGAAATCTGCACGGGCAGGAGTTACATTCTTTTCTACTATCGCACACTTCACACCTTCAAGATCTTCAAACTCATGATTTTTGTTGATCGCCATTTTTAATTGAATTTAAAATGAAGGGCTCAGGGAGAAAATATAATCATACAACAGTGAAGTAAAACCGATAATGATTATTCCTGCCATGCAGGCAAGCAGCGATATTTTTGGGAAAAGCGTGATACTAATTTTTTCCATCGGTGTATCCTGTTGATCCATAAACATCACTTTCACAATGCGCAGGTAATAATACAATGATACTACCATGTTGAGCGCTGCAATCGTGATCAAGAGAAAGTTCCCTTTTCCCGCACCCGACATCAAGAGAAAAAATTTTCCGAAGAACCCTGCTGTTGGTGGAATGCCTGCAAGAGAAAACAAAGAAAGCGTAAATAGGAGTGCAAGCATTGGATTTGATTGATAAAACCCTTTGTAATCATCTACGTCTTCTTTTCCTGTTCGGGAACTTACCAAAGCAACTACCCCAAACGCTCCAAGATTGGAGAAGATGTAAATCAGTACAAAATAAATGATGGATGCTGTGGCAACCGGTGAACTGCCTGACATACCAATCAGGATAAAGCCAACCTGCGCAATGGAAGAAAATGCAAGAAATCGCTTCAGGTTATTCTGCCGGATGGCGAAAAGATTTCCGATCACCATTGTTAAAACCGAAAGCAGGAAGAGCATGTTGTACCATGCATCCGCTAAAGGCTTGAAAACAGTAAATAACACAGAAGCCATCACAAACAGAATCGCGCCCTTTGAAATTACGGAGAGATAGGAAGTAACCGCAACAGGCGAACCTTCATATACATCGGCCGTCCACAAGTGAAATGGAACGGCTGATATTTTAAAACCAAACCCGGCGATCAATAAAATGAATGAAAAAATCTCTAAGGGACTTCCTGTTAATAATGGAGTCAATTCAGAAAAACTCAGCGTGCCGGTAGTTCCATACAGCATTGAAATACCAAAGAGTAATAAACCGGAAGAGAAGGCCGACGACATGATAAACTTCATCGCTGCTTCAGAAGAACGCCGCTTTTCTAAATCAAAATTGGAAAGTGCTGCGAGCGGAATAGTAGAGAGTTCCAACCCAAGATAAAACATAAGCAGGTTGTGGCTGGAGATCATAAAATACATTCCCAACAGGGTTGATAACAACAACAGATAAAATTCTATTGCATGTAAATGCTTCTTCAGCCAGTCATAAGCCTGTAGTGAAATGAGTAAAGTGCCCAGGTTGATTATATTTTTTTCAAGCGCAATTAATGAATTGGTAACGAACATATCTCCGAACAATGTCCCTTCCCGGTTGAAAAAAAATCCTGCAGCGAAGTTTAGGAGCAACAGAAAGTTCACAAGGTTGAGCATGCTTTCCTGCTTCACTTCTTCCCATCCAATTTTCAGAAAGAGCAATATAAAGATGATGACCGTTAAGATCAGCTCTGATTTCATCAAAAGAAAAATCTCATTCATCAATTGGATTTCTTTAAACTTTTTAACTGCCTGTTTTTTATGACGCAAATAAAAAAGGAACGCGGATTTTTATGATTGTCAGGATTTACACGGATTATTTTTTATTGCAAAAAAATTATGATCAGTATTCTTTCCATTTCATTTCAAATTTAAGTGCTGGTTTCAATGACTATTAAAATTTACACAAATTCTCTTTGATCATAAAAATCTGCGCTCCCATCACTTCAACATCACCGTTCGTCCCAAACTATTCATTATAGCTTCGGCTCCAGGATGAATCAAATCATTCAACCAAAACGGCGCAACACCAATCGCCACAATTCCGGCAAGTAACACTACTGCTGCCAGCTTTTCATTCCAGCTTGCATCGTTCAATGTTAAAAATTCTTTATTGACTACAGGACCCATGATGGCTGATCCTACGGCTCGCAAAATGTACACAGCAGTTACAACGATGGAAGCACAGGCAAGTATCGTTGCAATCCTGTAAAACGTTTCTGCACGCTGCCATGATCCCATGAATACTGTCATCTCCGCTACAAATCCGCTGAAACCGGGCAATCCGAGTGAACACAATCCTGTTAACACAAAAACTGTAGAAATGAAAGGCATGATTTTCATCACGCCGCCCAATTGCGAAACCATCCTGGTATGTGTTCTTGAATAGATCATGCCGATAGCAGCAAAGAAAAGTGCTGTCATTAATCCGTGAGAAACCATCTGCATTACTGCCCCGGTGATGGATGTTTGCGTAAGCATTCCGATGCCTAACAAAACAAAACCGCAGTGACTCACCGAAGAATACGCATTGATATATTTAAGATCAGTTTGCATCATAGTGGCAAATGCTCCGTAAATAATAGCAATAGTTGCAAGCAGTACAATAAGCCATGAATATTCCTGTGCGGCCTGAGGCATCAGATAGGTAGCCATTCTTAAACACCCGTATCCGCCCAGCTTCATAGAAATACCCGCGAGAAACATGGAAGCGGCAGTAGGTGCTGAAGAGTGACCATCTGGCACCCATGTGTGAAATGGAAACAAGGCCGTGAAGATTCCAAAACCGACAAATGCAAACGGAAAGAAAATCCTTTGGGCTTCCATTGGAATATTCATCTGTGAAATCTGCAGGAGATCGAAAGTATGTGCTCCGTTTCCTGTATCTGTATTAAAATATAAGCCCAACAAACCGACCAGCACTAATGCTGAACCGCCCATGAGCATGAGTGCCAGTTTCATGGCGCTGTATTCCTTTTTGCCGCTGCCCCAGATACCGATCAATAAAAATTTAGGAATCACAGCAACCTCCAGGAAGAAAAACATGGTGAAGAGATCAAGCGAAATAAAAAATCCATACGCGCCGAGTGCAAGAAAAGTAAGCAGGAAAAAGAATTCTTTGCTCATGCGTTCTTCTTTCCAGGAAACAAGAATGCCGGCAAACACAACGAATGCGGTGAGCAAAATCATGGCGATAGAAATTCCATCTACGCCAAGATGAAAATTGATATTGAGTGGTGCGAACCAGGAATAGCTTGACTGAAAAAGCATTTGATCTGTGTTGCCTGAGGCTCTTTCTTGCCAATAGAAAAACAATAAGATTTTTGCGGCAGCAAGTTGTAAGGTGGCACCTGTTAAAGCAATGATGCGAACTTGATTCAGTCCTTTGGAAAACAGGATTCCAAGACAGGTGAGCAGGGGAAATAGGATCAGCAGTGAAAGGTTCATTGGAAGAGCATCGAAATTGCTCTGGCAAAATAAGAAAGGTGGGTTGAATTTGAGGGATTAATTTCTGAAGCGTTAGCTGTGAATGATCCTTAGTATGTCAGGTTTGTTCAAGCATCTTCATACTCCACTTTTATCGGTGACGACATTTTGGTGGAAGCATTGAGGATTTCAATACCAACAATGTGTTGCGCCGCAGAATAGTCAATGATGATTCCCGGTTTTCCTTCATCACTCTCTACAATAGGTTCATTGCTGAGTTTGATGTAAAGAACATCCACTTCTTTATCGTATTTCACCTTCATAATATTTCCTGATTTTTGAGGTCTTATAAACTGTTATGATGTTATTAGGTTCCACTAAGAGATTTACGAAGATACGGATTAAGTAATGTTTATTATTTTCAAAAGTCAATCCATGAAAAATTGAATGCTCTTCCTCGTAAACTATTTCCAATGGATACTCAAGAATTTTTTCAACTGACTCTTTCGAAATACTTCGCTCCTGCATCTGCTCAATCGCGTGTTTTGAAAAAGTAAAGTCCATCCCATTTTTATTTCCACCAATAAACAAAAATCAAAACCATCATCATTATTCCTCCGAAAAAGTAAATAGCGTAGCCCTGTACTTTTCCAGATTGCAATCCTTTGATAGTGGCTGAAACCTGACCGGTAGTCCATGCAATGCCATTCATCGTTCCATCTACAATGTTGCGGTCGAACCATGCAGCAGGCATTGCAACTAAATTGAAAACAATTTTTTTGGTGATGAAAATATAGACCTCATCAATATAAAATTTTGAATAGACAGCTTTGTAAATGCCTCCGAGTGAAGAAGCAATTTTTTCTGAACGCCCATTTTGTTTTTGATACAGCAGAAAAGCAATGGCAATTCCTGATAAGGCAAATAGCACAGGCAGGATGGAGAAATTCAGATTGAAGTGCGTTTGAAACGGAGTTCCATCTGATGTTACAAATTCTGAGAACGGAGTAAAGCCAACGATCAAAGTACAAACGGTCAGGATGATCAATGGAATTTTCATAGACCAGGTTCCTTCACCATGTGTCGCTTCCTGATTATCGTCCTGATGTGATGATGGCATAGCATGCGCATCAGACTTATTCCAGAAAATGGAAAAATACAACCGGAACATATAAAATGCCGTGATGCCTGAAGTGATGAGCGCAATCCAGTAAACAGGCAAACTCGAATTGAATGCAGCATGCAGAATTTCTTCTTTGCTGAAAAAACCTGCAAATGGAGGAACACCTGAAATTGCGAGACAGGCAATCAAAAAGCTAAAATGAGTGACAGGCATTGATTTTCTCAAGCCTCCCATATCATTCATTTCATTGCTGTGGACCATGTGGATCACCGCACCAGCACCCAGAAACAACAACGACTTGAAGAATGCGTGTGTAAACAAATGAAACATGGAAGCCATAAAACCTAATCCGTGTTCGCCACCGTAACTTGCCACTCCCAGTGCAAACATCATGTAGCCGATCTGTGACATGGTTGAATAAGCCAATACTCTTTTGATATCGGTTTGTGTGCAGGCAATTACCGCTGCAAACAAAGCGGAAAATACACCCACGTCTGCAACAAGATGTAATGCTACAGGATCTGACATGGCAAATACAGGAAATAACCTGGCCACTAAAAACACACCAGCAACCACCATGGTTGCAGCATGTATCAAAGCAGAAACAGGAGTCGGGCCTTCCATGGCATCAGGCAACCAGATGTGCAATGGAAACATCGCTGACTTTCCTGCACCGCCAATAAACACCAAAACCAAACCCCAGCTAAGTGCGGAAATACCCATGAATGACGCAGAGATAATTGAAGACAGTTGCGCCGTTGGCGTCGTAAGTCTTTGAATGAGTGTGTTGAAATCCAACGTCTCCGAATAAAATGCAAGAATGAGAATCCCGACCAGAAATCCGAAATCTGCAAAACGTGTTACAATGAATGCTTTTTTTGAAGCAGCCACTGCAGACGGACGATCGTAATAATATCCAATAAGTAAGTAAGAAGAAACACCAACGAGCTCCCAAAAAATGTAGATCTGGAATATATTGCCGGCCATCACCAGTCCAAGCATAGAGAAAGTAAACAGTTGCAGGAATGAATAATACGTGCTGAAACGCTCTTCGCCTTTCATATAACCAAGCGAATAAATGTGCACCATCAGTGAAACAAACGTAACCACTACAAGCATCATCACCGCAATGGGATCGAGGTTGATACCCATATTGATGCTGAGTGAATCTGAAAATTTAAGCCACGTTATGTCAACCGGAATAACTGTTTGATAAACTCCATCTGCTTTCCCATTCACAAAAAAATAAGTGTAAGCTGTTTGCAGGGAAAGCGCCGCTGAAACAAACAGCAGGAGACTCGCGATGATACCGGACACATTCCCGATGTATCTTCTTCCAAACAAACCGAGCACAAGAAACCCAGCGAGCGGCAAGAGCGGAATCAGTGCTGTGTATTGATAGTTCATTGTTGTTTCAGATTTCAGCATTCGGGTTGACTTCACAAACATTTCAAACCCGAGACCCTTCAAACATTTTAACTTTTTAAAACTTCATCTCTGATGCATCCTCTACATCAATCGAATGATGACTTCTGTAAAGGTTGATGATGATGGCAATGGCAACAGCCGCTTCAGCAGCGGCAATGGCAATGATGAAAATTGTAAAGAAAACGCCTGTCATCTTTTCCGGATACAGGTATTTGTTGAAGGCAACGAAATTGATGTTGACACTGTTAAGGATCAGTTCGATAGCCATCAGCATGGTAATCATGTTGCGGCGCGTAAAAAATCCGTAGACACCAATGAAAAACAATGCCGTGCTTACAAACAGAATATGATTCAAGGGAACACTGCTCATACTGAAATCTTTTTTCTACACATCATGATTCAATCATTTTTTCACTTTCAATGCTGCCTTTGCTCTTTATTGCAATCACTATACAACCGACCATGGCTGCCAGTAGCAAAATGCTGATAACTTCAAAAGGGAGTGCATAACCATTGACTCCGGTATTCAGCAATTGTGAACCGATCATTCCCATGTTCCATTCAAACTTCTTTTCTGTCGCTTGAAAACCGTGCTGATAGATGAGCAGGTATGTTAGCGCAAACCCAAACAGCGCTGCAAAAGCTGAAGCAACAGTCCTGGTGAAACCGGGTTTGGGCATTTCGCTGCCTGCATGCTGTGTAAGGAAAATGGAAAAGATGATCAGCACTACAATGCCGCCTACGTAAACAACGATTTGAACGGCTGCAACAAATTCCACTTCCATCCAGAAATACAATGCTGCAATGCCTATCAGTGAAAACAATAAAAAGATGGCTGCGCGAAATACTTTCAGCGAAGTAACTGCAAGCAGTCCTGAACCGAGGATGAAAGCTGCGATGAGATAAAAAATAATTTGCGATGCGGTCATTTACATTCTTGTTACGGTCCTTAACTAAAAAAAGTACTCATTCAACTCCTTCCCTGATCTTAGATCCGGGATTATTAAGTTTCTTGATTAAAAGATTTCTGTCAAAAACACTGTGCTCAAAAGTCTGCGCCATTTTAATGGCATCAGTCGGACAAGCTACAATGCACAAATTACACATCGTGCACAATTCAAGGTGATAAACAAATGTGTCGAGTGCCTTTTTCTTTTTGCCGTCTGCACCTACTTCCTGCTTCGTAATGATCTTGATCGTTCCGTTCGGGCAAGCCAACTCACAGGCAGTACAACCGGTACAGGCGTGTTCATTATTTTCATCATGTGTCAACACCACTTCGCCTTTAAAACGCTCGGGCAATTGCGGTCGTTCTTCAGGATATTGCTGTGTGATAATTTCCTTGTGGTGTGTGAAGTAATACCCTGTACGGCGCATTCCTTTCAGCAAGGATTTTACTGCGGAGAAAACTTCCTTTATGTAATTGAGTAGAAACATTTTTTTCTTTAGTACTTCTGCCTGAACTTTCTAAGCTATTTATTAATTTTTTCTCAATCAACGCTCTTCAAAAAATTTCATCCTTGTATTTCCAAATCTTGTTTTAAGTTATGCTCCTGCGTTAACACTTCAAACAACCTGAACTTTACAAACAATTCAAACGCTCTTTTAAAAATACCAACCCATTATTGCTATCAGTGTAGTCAATAAGAGGTTGAACATACTAATCGGCAATAAATATTTCCATTCAAGATTCAGCAACTGATCGATCCGCAATCTTGGAAATGTCCAACGGAACCACATGATCAGGAAAATCAGGAAAAATGTTTTTCCAAAAAACCACAACGAGGATGGAATATAATCCATCACGTGATTAAACGCTGCCCAGTTGCCGATGTGAAAGGGCATCCATCCTCCGAAAAACAAAGTAGCACCGATAGCACAGACAATGAAAATATTCACATATTCAGCCAGGAAAAACAGAGCGAACTTCATTCCTGAATACTCTGTATGAAAACCGGCGGTCAGCTCTGATTCCGCTTCTGCCATATCAAAAGGCGCCCTGTTGGTTTCTGCTGTTACGGCAATGATAAATATGACGAATGATATAACGACAGGAATATGTCCTTTAAAAATCCACCAGCCATTTTGTTGTGATGCAATGATATCCGAAATGCTGAGACTTCCTGAAAGAATCACAATTGAAAGCACTGCCAGTCCTGCCGATAATTCATAGCTCACAATCTGAGCGCCGCTTCGCATGGCGCCCAGCAATGAATATTTGTTATTGCTTGCCCAGCCCGCCATCAAAACACCGATTACAGAAATGGAGGAAACGGCAGACAAATAAAGCACACCGATATTGATGTCCCACATCTGGAATCCTTTGGCAAAGGCGATGGGAGCAAGAATCAACATGGCCACAATCATTACTACATAAGGGGCAAGATTGAAAAGAAATTTATCAGCGCCATCAGGAGTCAGTCCTTCTTTCATCACCAGTTTTAAAGTATCGGCAAGGGTTTGAAAAATACCCTGCGGTCCCACTCTATTCGGACCTAAGCGAATCTGCATGTAGGCAGAAACTTTTCTTTCCATAAAAACCAATACCAATCCCAGTACCGCAAACAAGGCGATGGCAAGCACACCAACAATTACGAATTGAAACAATAATGCAAGCACCGGATTAAAGGTTGCATTCAACCAGTTACTCACCCAATTAGTAATCCCTTCTAAACTCAACATACTCGATTCCTGTATTAAGTACAATCGGGTTAAACCCAAAACCATTAAACTTTTCAAACCCCATAAACTTTCTAAACCTTAGCTTTTGACATGTTTCAGGTTTGAAGAGTTTAGCTCGCCAACCGGAAACACTTCAAACACATCAAACATTTCAAACATTTCAAACATTTCAAACCCTTCATCTGTCTATATCCGGAATTACCAGATCCAATGTTCCCATTGTCGCAACCAGATCACCAATCTTGCTTCCCCTCACCATATGATCCAATGCAGAAAGATTAGAGAAGCCCGGTGAACGGAATTTGATCCTGTAAGGCGTTGTGCCGCCTTCACTCACAATGTATACACCGAATTCTCCACGGGCAGTTTCCACTCTTGAATAAAATTCACCTTTCGGCAATTTCAAAACCGCTTTTGTCTTTGCCTGGAAATCTCCTTCAGGAATGTTATCAATCAACTGTTCAACTATGCTGATGGACTGATTCATTTCCTTCAACCGTACAAGATATCTTGCAAAAGAATCGCCGGCTGTTTCAATCACTTCTTCAAATTGAACTTTATCATACACTTCATAAGGATAAAGTTTCCGGATATCACAACTTACACCGCTGCCTCTTGCCACGGGCCCGCTGCAACCATAAGAGATGGCATCTTCTTTTGAAAGCACACCCACATTCTTCATCCTGTTTTGAAAAATGATATTGCCCGTAATCAGGTCGTCATACTCTCCGATTTTCAACTTGTACAATTTCATAAAGTCCTTCACGCGCTTTTGAAAATCCGGATGAAGGTCATACATCACACCGCCGGGCACCACGTAATTCATGGTGAGTCGTGCGCCGCAGGTTTCTTCCATGATGTCATTTATGGTTTCGCGTTCGCGGAAAGCATGAAAGAAAGGTGTGAAGGCGCCGAGATCCATCGACATCGCGCCCCACCACAATTCATGAGAAGCAATGCGTGTGAGTTCATCCATTAATACGCGGATAACCTGTGCGCGGGACGGAATTTCAAGTTGCAACCCTTTCTCCACACACAAAGCACAACCGTGATTATTGATGTGTGCAGAGAGATAATCCATTCTGCTCGTTACATAAATAAACTGTCGATACGTAAGCGACTCGCACATTTTTTCAATGGAGCGATGAATATAGCCCAGGTGCGGTTCTACTTTCTTAATCGTTTCACCTTTCAGCGTTACTACCAAATGAAGCACACCATGGGTAGAAGGATGTTGCGGGCCAATATTTATTACCAGATCGCCTTCTGCTGTGGTGCCTATTTCTTCAATCATTTTTTTTGTTTCGGGTTTGAAATGTTTTGTGTTTGAAGGGTTAGTTCGCCAACCCGAAACTCTTCAAACGGTATCAACTTTTCAAACTATAAACGAATCATGTTTACCGTATCTTCAAAATCTTTGCGCAATGGAAATCCTTCAAAATCATCGGTAAGTATCAGTTTACGCAAATCAGGATGATTCAGAAATGTGACACCAAACAATTCAAACACTTCGCGTTCGTGAAACTCTGCCGTCCGCCAGATATCGCATACTGTTTCAATCACCGGTATGCTGCGATCCATCTTGGCTTTCACTACGAGATTGTGACGAAAAGCAGTGGAAGAAAGATGATACACCATCGTGAGGTGTGTTTTCCAGTCGATGCACGTGAGGCAAAAAAGATAATTGCATTGAAGTGCATCATCGAAACGAATTTGTTGTGCAAACGGCTTCCATTCTTTTGGATCCATCAGCACCGTCAGCCATTCACCACCTTCCTCGAAAGTTGCAGATGGGAGCAGCGCAGTGATATTCGTTTTAAGTTCTTCGTTGGTCATATTTGTTATTAGCGTTTGAAATGCTTCGGGTTTGTAGGGTTAGTTCACCAACCAGAAACTCTTCAAACAATATAAACTCTTCAAATTTTTAAACTCCACTCTTGATTTGTTCTCTCGTTTTTCCACTCTTAATCTTTTCCTGCAAAGTGATGAGTGCATTGAGCAATGCTTCCGGACGTGGCGGACAACCGGCAATGTAAACATCCACGGGAATTACATGATCGGCACCTTTCACCACTGAATACGTATTGTAAAAAAAAGGACCGCCACTGATGGCACAGGCACCCATGGCAATCACGTATTTTGGATCCGCCATCTGATCATACAGTCTTTTTAAAACAGGTGCCATTTTATTCACGATGGTTCCTGCAATAATGATTACATCCGCTTGCCTTGGTGTAGCTCGGGCCACTTCAAATCCGAACCTGGAGAAATCATATTTGGCACCTGCCACGGACATCATTTCTATGCCACAACAACTGGTTGCAAAGGTGAGTGGCCACAATGAATTGGAACGGGCCCAGTTGATTACATCTTCCAGCTTACTCAAAACAATTCCACCTCCCGGGGTTTCGTGAATTTGGCCGGGAAACGTTTCTTCTTTTGGCTGCACTTTAACTTGTTCCAACTGTCGGGTTACTATTAAATGTTTGAAATGTTTAGGGTTAAAGGGGTTTGCCTTGTTATCAGTTCTGAAAAAGTGAACTGATTACATCCACTTCAGCGCTCCTTTTTTATGTGCGTAAAGAAATCCCATGAAGAGTATGAAAAGAAAAATTACAATTTCAACAAATGCCGGCCATCCGATTTGCTTCACCACTACAGCCCACGGATAAAGAAAAATTAACTCCACATCAAAAATCAAAAAGATGAGTGCAAAAAGATAGTAACCAACGTTGAACTGATCCCATGGCGTTCCTTTTGAAGGAATACCGCATTCATAGGCTTCTCCTTTTGCAGCATTCTTTGTTCCCTTCACCATAAATTTTGCAACGGCCATTCCACCTGCTGAAAAAGCTATAGCCGCACAAACAAGAACGATCAATGAAGAAGCACCCATAAGAAAGAATTAGCGATGGACGAATATAGTGTGTTGGAACAATATCGGACCACTACGGAGAAGTTTATTTGCAAATTACTTCCGGCAGCACTCCGATGCATTTTGTAAAAATGAATCAGGCGATTGATTTCGTGAGCCATATTCCGGCAAACGTGGCTGCAATTCCTGCTGCAACACTTACGGAAGCGTAAATAGCGAGGTACAGATAATCCTTGTTGTTAATCAATTGTACACTTTCATACGTAAACGCGGAAAAAGTGGTGAATCCGCCACAAAATCCTGTGGTTAGAAACATGCGCCAATCGGGTGATAGCACGTTTCCTCTTTCAGACAATGCATAAAAAATACCAATGAGAAAGCAACCCGTGATGTTCACAACCAACGTTCCATAAGGAAACACCACCGGGTAAAGTTTATAGACAAGTTGTTGCGAAAGAAATCTTGCAACCGTTCCAAGGAAACCACCCAGACCAACAATGATTAGAAGTTTGTTCAATTACAAATTACTGATTAGTGCTTTGTGATGAAGAGCCATCCCGATACTTTGAAAATTCTGATGATGCTGCAATTCAGACAGGTGTTTCAATGAGGTCTAATCCAAATCGTTCAGCGAAAAAAATTCACCTTCCATGTCTTTGCGAAAATCGGCACGCACGAGCTCTCCGTTTTTGAGCACAGGCACCACATCGGTAAGATCCGGGCGAAGACAATACTTGATATCGTTGATGACGCCCAAATGTGCCAGCCTTCGGTAGTGTGAAGATTGCTTCATGAAATGAAACATGTTGCGACGTGAATTGAGGTACAGTTTTTCAGCAGCAAATGCAGAATCAGAATCCACGAGAAAAAATTCTTTGATGTGATGAATTAATGCGCCGGCAAATACCGTGTCTTCTAAATTAAACTTATCGCGCCAGCCTGAACACAACAGTAAGGTGTCCTTTCCTTCGCTGATGAGCCATTTTGCGAGAGCTGAGAAATTCAAAAACCCACCAATCACCACCTGGTGTGAATTTTCGGCCATTTTAATAGCGCGTGTTCCGTTAGTAGTGGTAAGCACAAGAATCTTTCCTTTCACCACGCCATTCATAAACTCGAATGGCGAATTTCCAAAATGAAATCCTTCCACCTTTCTCCCATTGCGTTCCCCGGCGAGTATGTATCCTTCTCTTCCTTTGTAGCTCAGGCATTCATCAATGGTTTCCACCGGAATAACTTTATCAGCACCCTGATCAAGCGCTACGCACATGGTAGTAGTTGCCCGCAAAACATCAATCACCACTACCACTTTTCCGGTAATGGGATAGAGTGGCAGAAGACCGGGCGTAAGGCAAACTTCAAGTGTGGATTTGTCGGGCAAAATTCTTTGATTTAAGTTGTCGAAAGGTAGAGAGTTTTTTTATCTTTACGAATCACATAATTGAACAATTATGAAGAAGTCATTATGTGTCTGTGCTCTTTTATTATGTTGCGCTTGCGGTATTGCTCAATTGGTTCCCAACAATGGTTTTTATAACTCAATGATGGTTCCATGTCCGGGAAATCCATCTGTTCAGGTGCAGGGTTACCAGGAATGGGAATTCTACCAGACTTATAACGATGAATGGGATGGCGTGAAAGATTCAGATAATTGTATCAGTATTATTCCGGGAAACCTGGGCTGTAAAATTCCACTTGTTCAAATCGATACTTTAAGGCGATTTTTTATTGCCAGCAAACCTATTAATAATTCCTACCTGGCTCCTCATGTGGTTTACAATTTACCACTCGATGTTGGTTTTATTGGAACATTCAACATTCAAGGAGGATTGGATAGCGCCGGTCAAACCAAGTCATTCATTTTGTCTGTTACAAGAATTCCTGATGTGACTGGTCTTGACACTACTTATCTATTACAGAAAGTCGCATTGGATCCTGTAGATACGCCTTCATGGGAATATTTTACTTACAACACCTGCATGGCTTCAACAAAATTTGATGATCAATATTTAAAGCGTGTGGTTTCAGGCATTAAGTTTTCTCAAGCTAATACTGGCGATACGCTTGTCCTTAAAACTTTCGGATCTTATTTCTATACCTATGCAGAGACATACTCTGAAATTCAGGTACCTCAATTCTCCGGAAATTTTGAAACAACTATCGGAGGTGGCTTTGATCCTTCCCTAATCATTTATGATGCTTCAGGGTACCCGTCGGTAACAAATATTGATGCTGCCTTGGTCACGCCTTTTCCTGATCCCGGCATTCCTGTTAATATGGTTATACAGGTGAATGCGGTTGGTGAGCTGATTTTTGAACCCTATACGAAGCTGCAAGCCGCAGAAGTAAGTGGACAGCCTGGCGTATTTCACACATTCACCCTGATTAATTCGGGTGGCGAGGTTTGCGCAAATTTTGTGGAACTGATTTTTCAACATGGCGATGAATTCCGGTATCAATCGGGTGGCATCAATTTAAATGGAAGTCCTTCCTGCTTTCGTTTTATGAATGGCGCGAAAATGCATGTGATGTCAGGCAGTGAATTGAATTATGGAACAGCCAATCAATCGGGAATTCTCCTTATGAATGACGCAGCAGAACTGATTATTGATCCCGGAGGAACATTGAATATCTGGAACAGGATGATGTTGCGCGAGGAGCATCCGGAATACGGTGCCAAACAGTTATATATGACTTTGAATACCGGTGCTACGCTTCGTTTCATGCCGGGTTCGCACCTGCTCAACCTTTATTCCGCAGATAATTCTATCCACTTAAACGTATTTATGCGTGGTGGAATATTGGATGACAGCGGTTTGCCTGAATCGGAAAAATTATTGATCAACAGAATTTATGACGAGACTGTAAATGCTGCCAATCCAATGCAGCTTTTTCCCAATCCTGCTCGTGATTACGTAGATGTACATTGTATGGGATCACTGATTAACGATATCATCATTTCGGATATAATGGGTCGCACGGTATATGAATCAGATGAAAGCGGATACCAGATTCATATTAAGATAAATAACCCGGAAGCGGGTACCTATTTTATTAAGTGCATTACCAATGAAGGGACTTACATAAAGCAATTGGCAATTCAATAAATTGCAATTACTTTTTCAAAAAAGGCATCTTCACCACTTTCGCTTCTAAATTCTTTTCCCGGATGGAAATATGAATGGTATTTCCTTCTGAAGCCAGTGCTGTGGGAACGTATCCCATTCCTATTGCCTTTTGCAAAGTGGGTGATTGTGTTCCGCTCGTAACCACACCAATTATTTTTCCATCCGCATCCACAATACTATGTCCGTGACGGGCTATTCCTTTATCCATCATTTCGAAGCCCACCAGTTTGCGTGTTACACCCTTCTTCTTTTGAGTTTCAATAATATCCTTCGCAACAAAATCCTTGGTGAATTTAGTGATCCAACCCAAGCCTGCTTCGATAGGTGATGTGGAATCGTCAATATCATTTCCATACAAGCAAAATCCCATTTCAAGACGCAGCGTATCTCTTGCGCCTAATCCGATTGGTTGAATACCAAATTCTTTTCCCGCTTCAAAAATTTTGTACCATAAATCGCCTGCATCAGCCGTATCAAAATAAATTTCAAAACCGCCGGCACCTGTATAACCGGTGTTCGACATCAATACATTTTTTACCCCACCAAAAACACCGCGTGCGAATTTGTAATACGGAATAGCCGACAGATCAGTATCCGTTAATTTTTGCAGTACCCTAATGGCATTGGGTCCCTGGATGGCGAGCAATCCTGCACGGTCACTTATATTGTTCATCTCCACGTCAAAAGTATTGTGCTTCGATATCCAGTCCCAGTCTTTCTCGATATTAGAAGCATTTACCACCAGCATGTAAGAATTTTCCTGCAGGTGATAAACCAACAGGTCATCAATAATTCCTCCTTTGTCATTCGGCAAACAGGAATACTGCACATCGCCTACTTTTAATTTTGATGCATCGTTTGAAGTGACCAGTTGAACCAGATCAAGCGCTCTTGAACCTTTGATAACAAATTCGCCCATGTGCGAAACATCAAACACGCCTACATTTTCACGCACGCACTGATGCTCTGCATTGATGCCTGCATAGGAAATCGGCATGTTGTAACCTGCAAACTCAGCCATCTTCGCACCGAGTTTTATATGTGTATCTGTTAAGAGTGTAGTTTTCATGGGTGGAAGTACAATAACATTGCGTTTGCGCAAAGATAGATTTTATAGTATCATTTTGTTTTTTGTGTGGCGACATTTAAGTCGCGTGGATCACGCCTTTTAGGTCATGATACATCAAGCAACAGCATTCCTTATTTTTACAGCCTTTTAATTCTTAATCCGGTTTACACCCGGTTTACTGCTATGAAACCATTCAGCACACTGCTTTATTACAAGTATGTCCGCATTCCTGACGCGGAACAATTCGCGCATACGCACCTTCAATACTGCAAATCAATAGGCATCAAAGGTCGGATCCTTGTTGCAGATGAAGGGTTGAACGGAACTGCTTCCGGCACTGTAGAACAATGCAGGCAGTACATGGATCATTTACACGCAGATCCTCGATTTGCTGATATGGCTTTTAAAATAGATGAAGAGGATGCTCCTTCATTCGCCAAAATTTTTGTGCGTTATAAAAAGGAGATCGTCAATTTTAACAGGCCGGAAGTAAATGTATGGGAGCATTCAGGAAAATACCTTGAACCCGAAGCGTTTCGAAAAGCCAAAGATGATCCGGACACAGTAGTAATCGATGTACGTAACAAGGTAGAATGGGAAGTGGGAAAGTTTAAAAATGCCATTGCGCTGCCAATAGATCACTTCCGCGATCTTCCGCATTTTTTACCGGAACTCGAACAATACAAAGACAAAAAAATACTCGCTTATTGTACCGGAGGTATCCGTTGTGAGAAAGCAACAGCGTTTTTACTGGAGAATGGTTTTAAAGATGTCTATCATCTTCATGGTGGCATTATCGAATACGGCAAACAAACAGGAGGCGAAGATTTCGACGGTAAGTGTTATGTTTTTGACGAACGCATAACTGTTGATGTGAACGAAGTGAATCCAACCATCATATCTCATTGTCTTCGTTGCGGAACTTCGTCAGCACGAATGGTAAACTGCGCCAATCCTGAATGCAACAATCATTTTGCGATGTGTGAAGCCTGCGGATGGAAATATGAGGGTACCTGCAGCGAAACATGTCAGCAACATCCACGCAAACGTATGTATGATGGAACGGGATATTATGTGAAAGGAAAACAGGTAGTGAATAACGCATAGTAACAGATCTGTTTCTTCCTCCTGAAATTTCTGAACTCACATTTATAATGAAAATGGTTAATGCTATTTTAGAAACAGGCTTTCTGTTTTGAATTTTTTAATCGTTCGATAAAAACCGGACAGACGGATCAGTGATTAATGAACATGAAGCGAAAAACTAATTTCCCGACATTGCCGGTTTGGGAATTCAACAGTATTTTTCTATTGCTGAGCTATCCGATCTATCGCAGCAAGCAGGTTACGAACTGTCTCATTTTTCAGAAAACATTCCACTTGTTCAGGAGTCATGTTTTTAGTGAGCTGTGCCCGTGCTTTAAAAAGGTAATCAACACCCCATAGTTCCTTTTCAGCAGTGGACATTTTAGCAACTGATTTTAATAATTTAATTAAGTTAATATTTAAACTATTGATAAAATCATCGGTTACATCACTTGATTCATAGAGCGTCCAACGTTTAACAGCGTTGAAATAATTAGGAAAGGAAACATAGAAGCTTCCAAAGCCAATGTATTTTTCAAGTGTAATAACCCGGTGAGCGAAATTTCCGGGCATAAATAAAGTCCTGTTTTCCGATACAATAAACCAGTGCGCGCTGCTGAGGGATAAAAATTTATCAATGCTGAATTTCGCCTGCTCATCAACCGGATCATACGTACAATCTTCAAGGCCCATTTTTCTTCCCTCCTCTCTGTCCCAGGCAAACCATAATTTTTTTCCTGTAAAACAATGGTTGCTTCCATCACCGTCATCAGAATGTGAATCGCTGAATATGCCTTTTGCACTGATTACCAATGTAAGCATTTCAAGAAATGAAACTTCTGCGGAAAATCGCGGCAACAAATTAAAATGACTGATTGCATCTGCATCAATTTTATCAAATAAACGGGTGCCTCTGAAATGCAGATCGGTAACACCAAATCTCGATCGTCCTCTTGTCCAGCGCGCCAATGTTTCCCTTACCGTTACTTTAATTATTCGATGCTTTGTGCCGGTTCTGATTTTTATAATTTCTTTTTGAGGTATATAAGCCTGTAGCAGTCCTGACAGAAAACTAATCTTATCTGCACCCTGGGGCACTTTTAACGATATGGGATAGTCAGTGAAGACAATTGTTTTGCCTTCAAACATGCTCTGGTAGAGTTTATTTCTTGTGTAGCGCCGCGGCGCAAGGTATTTTTCAGCCAACCCCTTTTCTGTCGCTTTAGTAAGCAGCAAGGTATTGTCATAAGGCATCGCTTCTCTTATTGCATGAATGGGTACCATATTCCTTCAATCGTAGGTAAATATAATCGTAACTAATAATAACATGGTTGTTCATTGATCATTTTTATCAGGTGTTTTTGTTTTAATGAAGTGGTCATCAGTTATTGTTTCATGGCATTTCATTTTTACGCTCCTTCAGAAATTAGCCACCATTATGATATTTAATTAGATTTACAAACCATCCCGAAAAATCTATTACAATGAGAAACATTTTCCTCTTATGCATGTTCCTGATTTCATTTGCTGCCGGCGCACAAACCCCGGCACAACCACCAATAAATTTCTACACACTGCAGGCGCAGTTTTATGCAACGCATCCGGAAGTATCACGATTGCACCGGCAAAACACTGAGGAAAGTAACACAGCGGAAGAAGAAAACAATGAGGAGGAGAAATACAAAGACGATGAAGTGGCCCGCTTTAAACGGTGGGAAGCTTTTATGGAACCACGTGTATATCCGTCAGGTAATTTTATTGATCCGGGAATTCTGTTGCGTGAATTCAAAAAATATCAGCAAGTACATCCTTCAGCCGTACGCACTGCCAACTGGCAGGGAATCGGTCCTGATCTGGTACCAACCGGTGTTCCGTTAGCAGGCATCGGCCGGATCAATACCATTGCCATCAATCCGGTGGACACCAATATTATTTTTGCCGGCACACCTTGCGGTGGTCTTTGGAAGTCAACAAATGGTGGTCTGAACTGGAACACCAATAATTCTGATTTGCTTCCGAACATCAGCATCGGTGATATTGCGATTAATCCGATTCATCCCGATACCATGTACGCCGCAACCGGTGATAGTTATGGGTATGAAATTTACGCCTTCGCGATAGGTTACTTTTGGGGCGGAACGTATTCGGCAGGTTTGATGAAGTCGACAGATGGCGGACAAAGCTGGAATTCCACCGGATTAAGTTATGATCAAACAGACGGGCAGTTAATTTATCGTGTTGTTGTGAGTCCGGCAAACCCAAATTTATTGTTCGCTGCAACACGTGGCGGATTGTATAAGTCCGCCGATGCTGCTGCTACCTGGACAAAAGTTGTTAACGGTTTCTTTTTCGATGTTGAATTCAATGCCGCTAATCCAAACACCGTGTATGCTGTTGACGATCATCATTGTTTTGTAAGCACGAATGGAGGCAGCACCTGGACACAGTCAATCGCGATGCTTCAGGATGCAGGCACCGGCTCCAGGATTTCTATAGCCGTAACACCTGCCAATTCAAACCTGATTTATGTGTGGACACAAGCCGGAAGTTTCTATGTTTCTCCGGATGGTGGAATTTCATTTAACGAAATGAGTACACCTACTTCTTTGGCTTCTTCTCAGGGAGTATATGATATTGTGCTCGCCGCTTCACCCACTAATGCAAATATGGTAGTGGCTGGTGGTGTTAATCTTGTACGCTCTGTTAATGGCGGACAAAGCTGGGACATTATCGGTGGCGGTTATTCTTTTGGAGCAGATAAAATTCACCCTGATTTTCATGCCGCGGTGTATTATCCGAATGATGGCACACGACTGCTGGCAGGAAATGATGGCGGTATATTCCGGAGCACGCAGGGAAGTTTTCCATGGACAGACATCAGTAAAGGAATGGCCATCAAACAATATTACCGCATTGGCAATTCTGTAGTTGATCATGATTATATTCTTGCCGGCGCTCAGGATAATGGAACAGATAAATTTGACGGCGTCAGTTGGACACATGTCTATAGCGGAGATGGTATGCAACCGCTTGTGGATTATGAAAACGACCAGGTTAATTACGCGAGCGCTCAATATGGTTCAGTGGGAAGAAGCAGCAATGGCTCAGCCGGTTATTCTTCGATCTATCCTGTTGATCCGGGCGGCGAATATTATTATTATGGCGACTGGGTTACACCTTATGTTCTTGATCCGCTGAATCATCATGTAATCTACTACGGCGGCGCGGCGTATTCGACGAGCAATAACGCTTATTTCGGTACGATCTTAAAATCAGAAAATGATGGCGCCTCCTGGGCGCAGATACTGACGGCAGACGTCGGCGTGCAAAGCATCATTTATCGTGTTCGCATAGCGCCATCCGATCCCAATACTATTTATGCTACCACTATCAACCAGGTTTTTTATACCTCAAATGGTGGCAACACCTGGTCAGAAATTACGGGTTCGTTGCCTGCAATAACAGGTGGCATTACCGACCTTGTTATCAGTAATGATGATCCGAAAAAAATCTGGCTGACATTTTCAGGTTATACTGCAGGAGAAAAAATTTATCACAGCACAAATGCAGGAGCCAACTGGTCTAACCTATCGGGAAGTTTACCCAACATTCCGGCAAATTGTATTGCTTATCAGCGAAATGCCAATGATATGCTGTATGCCGGTACTGATTTTGGTGTTTTCTATCGCGACAATAATATGAGTGACTGGGAACCCTTTAATGATGGATTGCCTAATGTAATTGTAACACAGCTTGACGTATTATACTCTTTCAATAAGTTACGTGCAGCCACTTATGGCAGAGGAATCTGGGAGAGTGATCTTGCAGTTTCGGCTGTAACAGCTAACGATGCCGGTATTCTAACACTCTTGACTCCAGCAGGATTTAGCTGCGAAACAGAAGGCGACATCACTGCAAGAATTAAAAACTTCGGCACCACGACTCTCACGAGTGTAACGCTGCACATGAGCGTTGACAATGGCGCTGAACAAACCGTTGACTGGACAGGAAACCTGGCATCAGGAGATACACTGACTATTGATTTCGGCATGGTAAACTTTGCTGATGGGAACCATGAGATTGTTGTTTATACTTCCAATCCGAATGGAGCAGCGGATGAAAATACTGACAACGACCGGAGGTCTGGATTTTATCAGGTTACCATTTCAGCATCAACCTTGCCGATAGCAGAAGGATTTGAATCGGGTTTCCCGCCAGCATTGTGGCATCAGAACGGAAGCATGTGGACATTAGCCAATGTGGGCGGACTAATGCTTTCAGCACATTCAACAGTGGTGCCTTTCTTTGACATACCTGCCGGCACAAGCGAATTGGTTACACCACAACTGAGCCTGTTCACCTCACTGCCAGCACTTGCCATGACCTTTTACCGTTCCTATGCGCCGTATACCGATCCCGGATATATTGATACCATGAGAATACTGATCACCACTGATTGCTTTAGTACTTACACGATTGCTTATGAGAAAACTACGCCTGATCTTAAAACTGCTTCACCCACGCAGAATCCGTTTGTACCACAAAATCAGGCACAATGGAAAAAAGATTCCATTGACCTCACTGCATATATTGGCATGACGGATGTTCAGATCGCTATGCAGGCATTGAGTGGTTATGGAAATAATTTGTACATCGATGACATTAATATCAACCCGATTTTTACAGGCACTATTGATCCCGAATCCGTACAGTTTGAAATGTTTCCCAATCCGACCCATGGTGTGTGTAACATCATTCTTCCGTCCAATCATGAGGTACATTCCATTCAGATTACCAATGCAATCGGAAGTTTGATCTGGCAGGTAAATGAAAAGGTTACGCATGCCTCCACAATTGCGGTTGATCTTTCCGGATACGCAGCAGGAGTTTATTTTGTAAAGCTGGATACTAAAAACGGACCGGTGATAAAGCCGTTGGTGTTGGAGTGAGTAGTGAGTAGTGACTAACGAGTAGATAGTCGTGAGTCGATAGTCCTTAGTAGGCTGTCTTTTAACTTCTATTGGTAGAAAAGAAACAGACTTGATACAGGAGCGTTTGACCTTGATTTTTCCAAAGAAAAAATCCACTACGCTGCGGCATAGAAATGCAAGGGGTTGCAAATGATTTTCAACAAGAAATGTTTTGCAAACCTGAGCAGTGGCTGCCTATGATCCCATTCTTGATTTAAGTTCTTCCACTTTACCGGTTATTTTATTTACTACTGCCTTCTTAACAAAAGCAAGAATAACCATTACAATTCCTGAAAGAAGTACCTGGAATCCTAACAGTGCGCTGATGCCGATTGCCCCGGCTCCGATGTTAGTGATCATCACTACTCCTGCAATAAATGAAAGTATGCCCACGATCACGAGCAGCCAGCCAAGCCAGCCTTCGTTGCGAATCGGCCAGCCGGAAGAAAAAAGATTGTAACCTGTCAATAACATCCAGATGCCAAAAATGATGGTGAGCATTTTCATAGTGGCAAAAAGGTGCATCAGCATTAATACGCCAAACAAGCCTGTAAGCAGACTCCAGATGAGTGATCCTGTTTCACGTTCAGATGATGTGGATGCAAGCCATGAGATAACACCCACCACGCCGGTAAGCAGTACAATAACACCAAACCATATAGAGATGCCGGCCAGTACTGCATCAGCATTGTTAAAAATGAAGATGCTCAGGATAATCATGAGAATGCCTTGCACTAAAATCAGCCACCATTTTTTCAGCATTGTTTGTAACATGTTTATTGGGTTTGGGTTTGTGGAAAAATTATCAAAATTATCATCAGATATCATTTAAAAAGATTCATGCGGGAATAAGGATTTTATTAAGATAAAAAAATGAAGACAGCGAGCTATCAAATGTAATTAAATTGTAATCTTCTTGTTATAATTCCTTATATCTTTAATAAGCATTGCAAACAATAGTGTTGCGTTAAATTCATTTAGAACATAGGCGCCCACAATATTTTCTGCTCTTTAAACTGGTTTAACGACTTGATGCGTAATCCCGATTTCAAGCACACCGTAGTGGAATTTGCTCCTTCGCTTGTTATTCACTATGATTGTGATCCAGGTAATTCCCTTGCTATTCGAAAAATCATCAGCGGACATTCCAACATTAATTTTTGCGCATCTCATGAACAATGGTTAGCGGTTGACGAAAATTACCCGTCTGCAATTGTTGTTGCTTCATTGCCTGTTAATCAAATTACAATATGAAAAATTTCGTAATCAGCATCCTGAAATTACTAGGCCTGTACAAAACATTTATCATTCCTCCGGAAGTAGTTGCAAATTATATTGAATTGAATACTGAAGAAAGCTCAGTGATGAAACAAATCATTACCGGCTTCTGCAAAGAAGAAAAATATGATTCCAAAGAGTCGAGGTTATTTGATATTGATGCGCTGTTCAGCGGACGCCTCCTGGAGTTCAGGCAAACCCATATTCCCTTCCTGACTGAAAAGACAGGATTAAAGAATAAAAAAGTATTGGAAATAGGTTGCGGCACCGGCGCATCAACAATTGCATTGAGTGAACAAGGTGCGCTGGTTACAGGAATTGATATTGATGAAAGCGCTATAGAAATTGCGCAAAAGAGAGCGGATATTTATAGATTACATCCTTCCTTTCTGAAGCTTAATGCAACACAGATCGAAACGCTTGGTGATTCAGATTGGGATATTATCATGTTCGTAGCGTCACTTGAACACATGACTCCCAAAGAAAGGCAGGCATCTTTGAAGCAGGCTTTTTCATTACTAAAACCAGGTGGCCATCTTTGTGTGTTTGGAACACCGAACCGATTGTGGCCTTATGATTTGCATACTTCCCTTTTGCCGTTTTATATGTGGCTTCAGGATGAATTAGCTATGGATTACGCAAGGTTCAGTCCGAGAACAGAATTTAGCCAAATACATACTGGCAATTTTGAAAATAAATATGAAGAGCTCTATCGTTGGGGAAGAGGTGTTAGTTTTCATGAAATCGAATTAGCGCTGGGAAGAATCACGGATTTAAAAGTTACAGGCAGTTTACCGATTTACCTGAGAAAATATGGCTTCATTCAAAAAATCAGCTACAGAAGATCTGATGAGTTTTTTTTGAAAAGAACATTATCGAGGTTCGGTCCCAAAAATATGCATCCCGGATTTTATGAATGTTATTTAGACATCATAATAGAAAAATAAATACACATTCAACTGCCTGTAATAAGTTATGTTAAAAGGAGTATCCCGGAATGTTAATTTGCTTTAACAGCTATGATGTATTGCCTCCCTCAGCGCTGTTCAGCGTTGGCTCATTCGAAGCAGGTACTTTAGCAGAGCGGAAGGATATCTGATCGGGATTTATTTCATTTAAAAATGCAAACCTGATAACCATGCTAAATCATAATTTTACGAATTGCAAAAGTGCTGAGAGCAACAACTTATACATTAACAATCGCTGAGTAAAAAACCAGATGAATCTAAAATCAAAATACGGCAACACGGCTTTGGTCGCCGGTGCATCGGAAGGCATGGGTGCAGCATTCAGCAGGTATTTGGCCGCTGAGGGAATGGATCTGATAATCGTAGCCAGACGCGGCGGGCCGTTACAACAATTGGCAGATTTAATAATGAAGGAGTTTGCGGTACATGTTACCTGCATCATTTGTGATTTATCGGAAGCAACCGCTGCGCAACAGTTGCAATCGGCTGTATACGGCCGGGAAATTAATTTGCTCGTTTATAACGCGGGGCTTTCTTATATCGGTGCGTTTGAAAAAAACAATCCCGCGCATAACCTTCAGATCACAACAACAAACATTGTTACACCGATAAACCTGATGCAATTATTTAGCGAACAAATGATTCAGAAAAAATTGCGGGCAGTGATCTTTATGTCTTCTTTGGCCGGATTTCAGGGCAGTGGTAACCTGGCAGTCTATGCAGGCACAAAAGCATTTACCCGTGTTTTCGCAGAAAGCCTTTGGTATGAATGGAAAAACCGCGGCGTGGATATTATTGCCTGTTGTGCAGGTGCCACTTCCACACCCAATTTTATAAATACCAACCCGGAAAAATCCAATCTATTTGCACCGAAAGTGCAAACACCAGAGGAAGTGGTGAAAGAATGTTTTAAGAAGTTAGGAAAACAACCTTCTGTAATAACAGGTACAGGTAACAAAGTGGCATCCTTTATCATGCAAAAAATATTACCGCGCAAAATGGCGATCAATATCATGGGTGATGCTACAAAAAAATTGTACCGGCTTTAAGAAGCAGTTTCTGAAAATTGGCATTTCCCTCTCCCTTTGAAGAGGAACTAAGGGTGAGGAAAATGAACTCAATTTTTAAAACAACCAAATTTCAATAGACATAAGGAATAATCCGGTAAGGCACTTTCTCTTTATAAGTGTTCCACAAAGCGCCGTATTTCTGAGCGCAACGTTTATCGTCATCCATTTGCCGGGGAAATAGCAATGCGATATAATAGATGGGATAAAGCCACGGCCAGATCAGTGCCGGATGACCGACGCAAAGAATTATTCCTGTCGCCATCAATATTTCACCTAAATAATTGATGTGTCTGCTGAGTCCCCAAAAACCATTTACCAGCAAAGTTTTGTTGCCATTGGTTATTGCTTCTGGAACAATTCCTAAAAAAGCTTTTTGCGGATTTTTTTTGAAATGATATTTCTGAAGGTTTGCGCCACGTGATAATATCCATCCCGAAAAAAACATCAAAGTATAGAGTGCCAATAACAAGGCTGGTGTACGCTGATCAGGTAAATCAACTGTTGACCATAACGCGATGGAATAAAAGAACGGATAAAAAACAAGACAGCCCCAGCCAAGCTTAAATCCCACTTTTTCCGCGAACAAATCGTACGTGTACAAATGCACTTCTTCAAAAGTGAGATAATCAATCACAAAAAAAGTAAGCAGTGCCGCGGAAAGAAAAATGCCACACGATGCGTCTGACTGATACAACAGCCAGTGATGCGCGGCAAAACTTAGTACATTAAGTTCGAGCATTACCGCACCAAGAAGATACAACCACATTTTTGCATCAATGCGTCCGTTCCAAAGCTGAGGGTTATCCAATCTTCCTAAAAATAAATCTGCCAGTAAAGATTTTTTAACCGGAGGATAAGGCAACACAATCACCATTGTAAAAATTATTCCAATGCAAAATGCTCCTGCAAGTGCATACCATCTGTTCAGGTATAACCAGTTCCATGGCAAGAGGCCGGTATAGCCTAACAAAAACCAGGTTGCCATTACAAGGAGTAAAACATATTTTCCATTCAGATAGTACTTTAGTTTTTCATTCGCACTTACCTTGGTGGCATAACCAATCACCCATCGTCCGGGAAGTATCACATTTAAAACCGAAATGATTACATAGATAATAATTGGAGACAGGAAGCCAATAAAAATTTGCATGTTGGTGTAAGTTTAGGAGACTGATTGATACAGTAATTAATTTTTTCTAAAAATAGGTAAAGGAAAATAGCCTGCATATCAGATGCTCCATTCAAGACAGCGAATCGCCGGATGCCTGTTGAATCGTTAATTGTAGTCTTTGTTAAAACGGATAGTATATCTTTAACAATCACTATTAGTTTCCTGAAGAAAAATTTGCATTAACAAAGCGACTACCCTTTCATCTCAAAAAAAACGAATCATGAAGATTGCAATTTTCACCAATGAATTTCCGCCTAATATTTATGGTGGTGCCGGCGTACACGTTGACTTTCTCTCGCAGGAACTTGCAAAACTGGGTAAAGTGGAAGTTCGGTGTTATGGCGATCAGTTTGAAGACAATGATAACATGCATGTGCGCGGCGTGGAAACAACTCTCATGACTCCTGAGATGAAAGACAGTCAGCGTGATAAGATGTACATGAACCTTTATCGTGATGTGGAGATGGCACGTGCTACTCCGCAGGCAGATATCGTCCATTGTCATACCTGGTACACGCATCTTGCCGGTATCTTTTCACGCGAACTTTTACAAGTGCCACTCATACTCACCACGCACAGTCTCGAAACGCACCGGCCGTGGAAAGTGGAACAATTAGGTAACGGATATTTTCTTTCGCGGTGGATTGAGCGACATGCCTATCAATCAGCTGATGGCATTATCGCAGTAAGTGAACAGATGCGGGATGATGTGATCGAAGCATATGAAGTGAATCCGGATAAAGTGACTGTTATACACAATGGCATCGATCCTGAATTTTACCAGCCTACTTTCGACAATGAAGTGCTTATTGAATACGGTATTGATCCTAAAGTTCCTTTTGTACTTTTTGTTGGACGTATCACCCGGCAGAAAGGTATCTCACAATTGATTGGCGCGGCCCGGCATTTTCACAGAAACTCCCAGGTGGTATTTTGTGCCGGAGCTCCTGATACAAAAGAAATTGCGGAAGAAACAGAAGAGTTGATGGCGAGTCTGCGTGCAGACAGAGAAGGCGTCATTTTAATTTCAGAAATGCTTCCAAGGGAAAAAGTAAAAGTGCTTTACAGTCATGCCCGTGTGTTCGCATGTCCTTCTCTTTATGAACCCTTTGGCATCATCAACCTCGAAGCGATGGCTTGTCAAACGCCGGTGGTGGGTTCTCATGTTGGTGGCATACCGGAAATTATTGTGGATGGAACAACCGGCTATCTGATTCCGCTAAAAAGTGTGAGCAGAACTGATTTTAATCCGGCAGACCCTGAAGCATTTCAGCAAGACTTTGCGGAAAAAATCAACTTGTTTCTGGAAGATGAAGTGATGGCCAATAGCATGGGCAAAGCCGGCCGGGAAAGAGTTTTAGAAAAATTCAGTTGGGAGTCCATTGCCAAGACCACCTTTGAATATTATGAAGAGGTGATTAATAAGTTTGAAAGGGAGAAGGCGTGAAAAGTCGTTAGTCGTTAGTCCTGAGTCGTTAGTAGTGGTTATGGATAATTCAAATATGAATATGTTCAGGAACAAGTAACGCTTTGTCATGCTGACGAAGGAAGCATCTGAATCCACATTGAAGTAATTGTTTTGCAATCAACCCCTTTCAATGTCAGCATTGCAAATAATTCAGCAACACAATTATTTTATTCTTGTCGCTTCCATTTGGTTACCATCACGTTTGATCAGCATTTGGCCTTGCGTAAATTCAATGGTCTTGTCGACATTATCGGCATAAAAAGTATTGGGCGTTTGTTGCTCAAAGATTTTCTCTAAGTCAGCTTGTTGAAACCAGTCATCAATGACTTCCCCTTTCCAGACAAAAATGAAATACCTCGCACCCTTTTCAAAGTTCACCGCAACAAATGTCAGATAAGCATCCATTCTTTTTCTTGCTACACTTCCAATCACTTTTACACCGGTCACTTTTCCTGATTGCTGCTTCATCTTGTTCCATTGAGCGCCGGCATTTTGTGTTACCACTTCCAGGGGTATCCGGCGTGCTGTGGCAAAACCGGTTAAGTCATCCTGCAGGAAAGCCGCTGCAACAATTTTTTCCGTGCTTTCATTGTAATTCTTTGCCTTTGCTGCATCCTCTGTTCCGTCAGAGCTTATAGCCATCAATCCGTTTTGTGAATTGAAAGAAAGATGCAACCGGTCAGTTTCATCAATAGCGGAATGTACAATGTCGCCTGATTGGAGCCTGTAATCTCCTTCAAATTGTGCAATAACTTTTTGATCCAAGGGCTGGTAATTTCCTGATAAGATCTTACGAACGATAACAGCATAATCATCCGCGATCTTCTGATTGTTGTTGCTGGAAATAATGATCGTGTAATCATTTTTCAAACTAAAACCCATATATGTATTGAATGCACCATTGCCTCCATTGTGCCAGATGATGGTATCTCCATCCTGTTGTGGTTCAATCACCCAACCATATCCATAGAAAGAGATGCCTTCAGGTTGCTCCTTCACATGCGGCGTAAGATATTGCTTTACAGAAGCGGCATTCAATACAGTTTTATTGCGCAGGGCTATGTACCACATCTGCATATCATCCAATGTAGAGAGTATTCCGCCGTTGGCTTTCAAATGCCATCCGGGTCCGTCTGCTGCCCAGGGATGTTCGAGCATCGTGCCCCACCGTTCACCGTCGCGATAAGCAACAGCGAGTTGTGCATTATCAAAATGAGGAAGGAGGTAACCGGTGTGCAACATGCCTGCCGGAACAAACAGTTCATCATGAAGATATTGTTCGTAGTTCTTTCCCGATAACTTTTCAACGAGAATACCGAGAATGCTATACCCCACATTGGAGTATTCATATTGCTCGCCCGGTTTAGCATCAAGTGGCGTGTTGAAAGCAAGCTTCATGAAATCAGTAGCTGAAATCAGTTCGTAGTCGTCACCAATTGCACCTGGAAAACCGGCAGTGTGTGTCAGCAACTGATGAATCGTGATGCCGGCTTTATCCTGAGGAACATCTTTAAAATATTTTGTGATTGGATCATTCACTGAAATTTTTTTCTGTTCCTGCAATTTCAAAATCGCCGCTCCGGTGAATTGCTTGGTAACAGAACCGATATCAAAAACTGTTGCCGCTGTTTCCTTCACTTTCTGCTCCGGATCCTGCCAGCCATAGCCATTGCGCAATAATATCTTTCCTTTTTGTGCAACCAACACATTTCCGTTGTAGCCATTCAAAGCTGCACGTTGAAAAAAAAGATCAGCCTGTGTGCCCTGATCAGGAGTTGCTACAGCAACAGCGGTAATGAATAGTATAGCCAGAAAAGTCAATAAATAAAATTTCAATTGCATAACAAGGGATTTAGATTGGAAGATGTGTAAATAAATGCAGTCGTTGCAAAATGAAAAGTTAAACTCAATCTTTTCAATGTAAAGGGAAATTACATTTAAACAATCCTGCTTTGTTAAGGTTTGCAGAAGCTTTGGGTTGGTGAATAAATCTTATTATAATGATTCTGTCTATCGCGGAATTATTTTTGATCGCCTCGCTTCCCAACTGCTTTTAAAAAATTTCCGCTCGATATATTTCCAGGTAAAACGTTCCTTCCAGTTTCCCCATCCATGATGCACACCCAGCGATTGTCCGTTGTTCTTTATTTTCAAATATCCTTTTTTAGTATGCGGACTTGGTGGATGGTACAAAATTCTTTCAGGCACATAAATATCCGGGTAGGAATTGGCGTAATAAACTTTTGTCAGCAATCCGGGACCGGTGGCATCAGCTACATCATATTCATCTCTAACCTTCGGAGGATTACGTATTAACTCCTCAATCACATCACTCCAGAACTTATGTTGTGGCACGGAGGCAAAAAAAGCATTTCCAATCCAGTCATAGCCATCACCAAAAGCTATGCTTCTTTCACGTGGCAGCACCACCGGCGCCTGGTCAACATTAAACGGCACCAGTAATTCATAATCCAAATCGAGGTACAATCCGCCCAATTCATACATCAACAGGTACCGGATAACATCGGCACGCATAATAACATATCTGTAATTTACAAATGAAGTATAAACGTCAGGAAATTTATTCTTTACAAATTCCATCATCATTTCATCAGACCACAATCTGTAGTCAAATCCTGGCGACAATGAAAGATTGTGTTGCTGCATTTTACTCCAGCGCTGAGGAATCGTAGAAGTTTTCCAGGTCTGGTGAATAATTTTCGGAATAGCCATTGTTTACAAATATCTAAAAAATAGAATTTTCCCTGTTACAAACTGATTTCAAATGAAAGACCTGAATGGAGGTACTTTTTTCAGTAACAGATTAACGTTGATTCTTAACGACGCAGGACGAACTGCTTTTTCTTATTCCGACGAAGGAAATAGCTACTTGATTAATAAAAGATGCTTCCTTCGTCATCATGAAACACCGCTACCATTTCTTACTTCCTCAGTAAAGTATTCACAGTAAATACCCACAAGACCAACTAACGACTCAGGACTAACGACTCACTACTCACTACTCAAATTGTTGAAAATTAACGCTAAACTATTCTGCTCCATATTCTAATTTTGAAGCGATGAATTATCTTGATGAATTGAACGATGTACAACGGCAGGCAGTAATGGCTACCGAAGGACCTGTGATGATTGTGGCAGGACCCGGCTCCGGGAAAACACGTGTACTTACTTACAGGATTGCTTACCTGATGGAACTAAAAGTGGATCCATTCCGGATCCTCGCGCTCACCTTCACCAACAAAGCCGCCGCAGCCATGCGCGAACGCATTTCAAAAATTATGGGTAATGAAGCACGCAATCTTTATATCGGTACTTTTCATTCTGTGTTTGCAAGGATTCTACGTTATGAAGCAGGCCGGCTCGGCTATCCTTCCAACTTCACCATTTATGATACGGACGATTCCAAGAGCTTATTGAAAACGATTATCAAAGAACAGGGATTGAACGATTCCCTGTACAAACCCAATATTGTTCTCAACAGAATTTCCGCAGCCAAAAACAGCCTGATCAGTCCCCGGGAATATCAAAGCGATATTAATGTAACAGCCGATGATACTGCTGCCGGCCGTCCGAAAATAGGGATGCTTTATGAGCAATATGCAAAACGCTGTTTCATGTCGGGCGCGATGGATTTCGACGACCTGTTATACAAAATGTATTACCTGCTCGATAAATTTCCGGACGCCTTGCATAAATACCAGCAGCGATTCCGCTATATCATGATTGATGAGTTTCAGGATACCAACGGCGCGCAATATGCTATCGTGAAAAAATTAGGTGATGTGCATCAGAACATTTGTGTGGTAGGAGATGATGCACAAAGCATCTATTCCTTTCGTGGTGCCACGATTGCCAATATTCTGAATTTTGAAAAAGATTATCCGGAGCTACAGGTGTTTAAGCTGGAACAGAATTACCGGTCTACCAAACACATTGTGCATGCAGCCAACAAAGTGATCGGCAACAATACCATGCAAATTACAAAGCAGATATGGACCGATAATCACGTGGGCGAAAAAATAAAATTGCTGAAAGCAGGCAGTGATAACGATGAAGGCAGAATGGTGGTGGATGGAATTTTTGAAGAGAAGATGCGCAACCAGCGCATGAATAAGGATTTTGTGATCCTCTATCGAACACATGCACAATCACGTGCTTTTGAGGAAGCGTTGAGGCGTCTTAATATTCCGTATGTAGTGTATGGTGGCATTTCATTTTATCAGCGTAAGGAAGTCAAGGATCTCGTCGCCTACCTTCGGTTAGCCGTCAATCATTTCGATGAAGAATCATTGAAACGTATCGTTAATTATCCAACGCGCGGCATCGGACAAACCACTATTGAAAAATGTTTACTGGTGGCCAATGAAAAAGGAATGCGTCTTTGGGAAGTGCTCGAACATTATAATGAGCTCATGCCCGGGAACCGCGCTGCAAATGCCATCAGCGAATTTGTAACAAAGATCAAAAGCTTTGCAATCATGCTGAAAACGCACAATGCGTTTGATCTCGCATCACACATTGCAAAGGCTTCCGGTTTGCTGAATGAATTGTACAACGACAAAACGATTGAAGGATTGAGCCGCTATGAAAACATGCAGGGTTTATTAAATGGAATAAAAGAATTTACGGAACGAGCGCCGTTTGAAGAAGGCAAAGATCCAATAGAGCAGGAATGGGTAACCCTTGACGGCGAAATACTGAATGAAAAAAACCTCGACAAAAGCCTGGGCGCTTACCTGCAGGAAATCACCTTGCTTACGGATGCCGACAAAGACAATGGATCGGAAGACCGTGTGAAGCTGATGACCATTCACTCCGCTAAAGGACTGGAATTTTCGTGCGTGTATGTGGTGGGATTGGAAGAGAATCTTTTCCCGAATCAGATGTCGATGGGCAGCCGCGATGAATTGGAAGAAGAGCGGCGTTTGTTTTATGTAGCTATCACACGTGCGGAAGACAAACTGACATTGACCTTTGCCACATCACGATATCGTTATGGCAATCTCACCTATTCTGAACCGAGTCGCTTTATTGAAGAGATTGATCAGCGCTTAATAGAAAAACAATTCTCACACCGCGATATGAATGCTTCTTCTCATGAAGAGAAATTCAGCAAAGCAACGGTGCCTGTTATTAAGCCACCGCAATATGTACATAAAACCACTACAGATTTTGTAGCAGTGGACTTCAATCGTATCCAGGTTGGGATGGAAGTAGAACACCAACGGTTTGGTATCGGCAAGGTATTGCAACTCGAAGGCAATACAAAGGATAAGATGGCCACCATCTTTTTCCAGAACAATGTGGGCCAGAAAAAAATTATGTTGCGGTATGCGAAGCTGCGCATTGTGGAGAAGAACATGATGCAGGAAGGGTGATTTCTGTATCAAAGTTATTGCGACTATCGATGAAATTTATTCAATGTCAACAGTTGTCTGACGCTGTTTGCGATCCAAGATCATTTTTCCCCTTCTCTTACTCATATTTGGCAGTTACGCAAAATTGAAATTTCTTTACGCCCTCGTTTGTACCCATCTGCCTGCCACTGATCATTCCCACAATTTATAATTCCATTCTGAACCCCCAATTAAATTCAAAATCCATGAGAAAAAATCAACTACTTACCTGTATCATGACTGCCTTGTTTTTGATGGTCGGCAGCAACCTGTTGCACGCGCAAAGCCTTCCCGGAAGGCCAATTGCCCAACAGGTGAGCAACCTGAAAAACAGCGGTCTTGCATTCAAGCCCGTTAGTCTTTTCAGCATTAATACAGCGCGTTCAGCTGAATTGCAACCTTCCATTAAGAAAGCAGTGGCCGTTACATTAGACATGAACGCGCTTGCCGCAATGAAGGCCGCCAATGAAGATGTTATCGCTTTCAACTTCCCGTATGATGACAAAACCATCACGCTGGAATTGTACAAAGTGAATATTTTAACGGAGGATTTCACGGTAGTAACTGACCAGTCAAATGGTGAAGCCATTTCTTACAGTCCCGGAATCTATTACCGTGGTATTGTAAAGGGTGATGAGACGTCAGTTGCCGCACTCAGTTTCTTTGATGGTGAAATGATGGGCATTGTTTCTTCTGATCAATACCTGAATATCAATATTGGAAAAAGCATGAAAGCAGAAGCCAAAAATTATGATTATGTAATCTATTCTGATAAAAACCTGCCGCTGAAAGAAACCGGTTGTGCCACAGTTGATGATCCTGATTATGCAACTAAGTTACAGGAGTATGCTACTAATGGAGCCACATTGCGCACTGCCAATTGTGTGAGAATTTATTATGAGATGGATAATAACCTGTATACCAACAATGGAAGTTCAACCACTACTACTACCAATTGGATGACTGCCGTTCATAATAATGTTGCAACACTTTACAGTAATGATGCTGTTACCACCTCCATTTCTGAAATCTTTATCTGGACAACAGGCGATCCCTATAATGGTACCAATTCCTCCTCTCAATTGAGTAAGTTTAAAACGAATCGCCCGACTTTTAATGGCGACCTGGGAGAACTGGTGGGTATTGATCCGGGAGGATTAGGCGGAGTGGCTTCCACCATCAATGGCTTATGTTCTTCCACAAACAAGTATTGTTATTCTGATGTAGATTTTGGATACAATAATGTGCCTACTTACTCCTGGACTGTTATGGTTTGTACACACGAATTGGGTCACCTGATGGGATCTTATCACACGCATAATTGTTCCTGGCCAGGAGGAGCGATTGACAACTGTTACACTACTGAAGGTGGTTGTCCTCAGGGGCCCGCACCAATAGGCGGTGGTACGATCATGAGTTATTGTCATCTCACCTCTTACGGAATCAATTTCACGAAAGGATTCGGACCATTGCCTTCAGCAGCCATTCAAGGCGCTGTAGATGCCGTAGGTTGTCTTTCTTCCGGCTGTACTGGTCCATGTGTAATACCTTTTGGTCTCAGCGCTTCCTCTATAACTGGTTCTTCCGCTACCTTAAACTGGTCTTCCGCCTCTGGTGCCAATAGTTACAATATTCAATACCGTGCTACTGGAAGCGTTACGTGGATTTCAACAACCTCTGCAGTCACTTCACTTGCACTCTCAGGTTTAACAGCGGGAACACAATATGAATTTCAGGTACAGAGCGTGTGCACTGCCGGTTCGAGTGGGTATAGCGCATCAGTTACTTTTATCACTTCCCCTCCTGCCTGCGCTGACAATTATGAACCTAATGAAACCAAGAACACCGCAAAGGCGATAACTGCAAACACTGTGGTGTATGGATTGCTTAATACTTCCACAGACATCGATTTTTTTAGTTTCAGCAATACATCTGCACAGAAAAATATCAAGGTAACACTCACCACGCTGCCTGCTAATTATGATCTTGATTTCTATGATCCGAGCGGAACTAAAATATTGGCCTCCAAATATACCGGTACTACCAGTGAGATCATCACCTACAACACCAGCGTTGTAGGCACTTCACCCCCCCCATTTTCTCCACCCCCCCCACGCCCCCCCGCCTGTTTTGTTTTTTTTTTTTTTTTCCCTTCCCCGGGCGGGGGGTTTTGGTTGTTTTTTTCTGCCCGCAAAACCCCCCCCCCCCCGCCCCCCCTTCCCCCTCCCCGGCTCCCCTTTTTTTTTAAAATTCCCCCATGGTACACCAGCCATCAGCATGTTGTTTGGTCCCGAACATTTCCTCCGGTAATTCTATCTGAATAAAATTGCTGATAGATTCGGGACAACATTTATTCAAATGCACCTGAAATTTATTATTTGTTTTGCTATGGCCGGGCAAAACTCCCGGATAGGATGGCAATTGCGCAGGGTCATTTAAAACCGGATGTCCACCGATTGCATTCAGAATATTACACGCCATAGCAAGATGAAGCATTTCTTCCTGAATTACGGAAAGAAGAATCTTTTTGGCCCGTTCTGCATAGTCGGAGTTACCATGAATACTCCAATAGGCGCACAAATAAGGAGGCAATGTGGAACACTCCAGCAAAATGGCTGTTTGCAGGTGTTTCTTGAGCACGATGAGTACTTCGTGTCTGGTCATTTCAGGTAATTACCAATTAGGTCATTTATTAATGCACAATGGTTAATTTTTGAGAGGTTATTCCGCTGGTGCTTTTCAGATTCACCATATACACTCCAACCGGCCATGATCTGCAATTAATACTGATTGAAAAATTCTGATCTGCAACTTGTTGCGAGTAAACTGATTCACCCAAAACATTTACAATGGTAATTTCTGCTTGCCGCTGATCGCTTTTTGCACATTGCAAATTGAAACTGTTTACAGCCGGATTTGGCAACAGCGTCAACAATGCTGTTGTTAATTCCTGATCAGATGGTGCCGATGCTTTTGCAATCGTAGGATTCAACAAAGAACAACCAATGTTGATGGGCTCATAATCTTCAAAGCTTGTTCTTAAACTGTCGAGCTTTTCACGATAGGTCTGAATCAATCCGCTGTAAACCGGATTGCCGATGAGGTTTTCGTTTTCTGAAGGATCATTCACCAAATCAAAAAATTCTTCAGCAGTACTGTTGCAATAGTAATAGGTGTATTTGTATTGAAGAGTACGCACTGATCGCAGTGCGGGAATCAAATTTCCTGTGCCGCCAAATTCATAGAAAAACTCTTTGCGTGAAACATCGTGGGTAAAAAGTTTGTGCAGTGATGTGCCATCCATTCCAAACGTATCGGGAATGCCCGCCAGTTCAAGCATAGTGGGCGCAATGTCGAAATTAGCAGCGAGTTCATTGGTGATTACAGAACCCGCCGGAAACCATTTCGGATAGCGGATAAACAATGGTAAACGGATCGATTCATCCTGGGCCAGTCCTTTGCCCTGCAACAGGTGCTCACCTTTACTATAACCATTGTCGCTGGTGTACATCAGAAAAGTTTTGTCGAGCATATTCTTTGACTCGAGCCAGTCAGTAAGCGTATCAGTATTGTCTTCCACGCCTGCAACAGCCTGGTATTCGAGCAATTTTGCAGTGTCGGTTTCTAAAGAATCGTAAGGCCATTTGTAAACAGATGAATAAAAGAAGGAAGGATAATCATGGTTGTATTTGTAAAAGTTGGAAGGAAACGGAATGGTATCCGTGGTATAAAGCAAAGCATCTTCAGGGCGTGGAATGGTGGGACCATGTGGCGCACGGTGAAAATAAAACAATGCGAATGGCTGACCTTCCGGAACCTGGTTGAGAAATGTAAGCGCCAGTTGCGGATAAATGTCGGATATGTGTCCGGCAATAAAAGTATCTGCACCATTGATGGTATACACCACATCTACATAGTTGTCGGATTGTGAAATAGCGTACCAGTCGAAGCCCTGCGGCAGGCCCAGGTTTTGACCATACTTACCTACGAAACCTGTATAGTATCCATTGTCTTTCAGAATCTGTTGAATCAGTGGCAATGAATCATTCATGTGATTTCCATTCACGATGCAGCCATGCTTGTGCGGATACAAACCGGTATAGAATGTCGCCCGGCTTGGTGCACATTGTGAAGTGGCCGGAAAAGTTAGCTGAAAGTTCACGCCTTCATTGGCAATGCGGTTGATGGCAGGTGTCTCAAACCAGGAAGGACCTCCATTGGGTTGATAAATATCATAACGTCCGTCATCTACCATGATGGCGAGGATATTCGGTTTGGCTTCAGGCGTTCCCGTTGTAGTAGTAAATGTTTGAATGGCGGTGAATGAAGAGTTGACACTGCTGCAATTGGTCTGTACCTGAAATTCATAAGAAGTGCCCGGAGCAAGTTGAGTAAGTTGAAAACTGGTGGCGGCAATATTTGAAATGGTCGTCCAGACGGTGGTCCCTACAACCCTGTATTGTAGATTAAAAATGGAACCATTGCAAACCGGTTGCCATTGAAGGGTAGCTTTATGTTTGTTGATCGCACTTACTGCCACCGAGATTGGCGCAGCGCAATTCAGTGTCTTACTTTTTATTGAATTTGAATAACCCTTGGTCTGAGCATTTATACAAAAACTTGCAATGCTGAAGGTGTAATTTTTATTGGCAAGTAGTCCATCGATTTGCCAGGTAATATTGGTGCCGGTATTAACGTAAATAAATGCGCCGTTACCTTGCTTGTAACGGATCTGGTAATAAGCGGCCCCACTCACTTTTTTCCACGAAAGCACAGCACTGCAACTCGTAATGGAGTTAACCGCCAGGTTTTTGGGCTTCGCGAGATTGCATTGGCTAAAGGCAGTTGTAACAACCAGGTTGCAAATAAGCAGAACAAATAAAATTGTTTGTATTAAAAATTTTATCATGATGTTAAATGGAGGTTGGAATACATTAATTGCGAAATGTAGGAAGTGCAGCGGTGGGATGCAAACTTATTTTTGGTTGGAAGGTACGGGGGAAGTTCTTCTAACGGGATGGATGACAATTACTATTTATCCGGATGAATAAGCCAGTTTGCTCAACAAGCGATTTTCAATCTTGCCTTTTATTTTGTTTTCTATCTTTAAAATAAAACTGACCCTATAACAACAAGCAGACAGTTTAAATGAATGGATAACAGACTCCCAGATCACATTAACCGGATAAAGGCCATTGCCGATACAGGCCTGCTCTATTCCAATAATGAATTTGATAAAGAACGCTATTCAGAACTAAAGGAAATAAGCCTTCAGCTTATGAGCGAAGTTAGCGGACAAGATATCAATAGCTTAAAGGAATATTTTCCTTTGGTTAAGGATTATCCCACTGCAAAAGTTGATATCAGGGGCATGGTGCTTTCGCCGGATAAAAAAATATTGTTGGTAAAAGAAAGTTTGGATGGCAGGTGGTCATTGCCGGGCGGTTGGGCTGATGTAGGTTACAGCCCGAAAGAAAATATCATCCGGGAATTTAAAGAGGAAACAGGACTGGATATCGTTCCGGAAAAGTTGCTCGCTGTGTTTGACAAAAAAATGCATCCGCATCCGCCACAACCCTTTTACATTTATAAAATGGTTTTTTATTGCACAGTCATTTCATCTAAAATAGAAAAGGGCTTTGATGTGCTGGATGTTCAATATTTTGATATTGCCGATATTCCAACCCTTTCTGAAGACAGGATTTTGAAAAGCCAGATCGAACTGCTGTACAGGAAAATACTTGGTGCTGATTTTACAACGTATGTTGATTGATCATCCGTCACGATCTTTCATTTTACTGCCACCATTCCACTGTGGATCTATGGCAGAAAATGGATCAGGTCAGGTAAACAAACTGACTCCTGATAAGCTACTCAAATTCCACATTTCCGAAATAAAACCTACATTTGCCGCTCTCCTTAAATTTTTTGAATGCAATACAACACACAACGTCCCAAGCTGTTGATCAGCGAATATGGACGTATTATACAGAACATGGCCCGGGAAGCCGCCAAAATTGAAGACCGCGAACAGCGGAATGCCACGGCTAAAGTGATCATCGAACTCATGAGTCAGGCAAGCCCTGCATTTAAAAGCATCGAAGAATACAAACACAAGCTTTGGGATCACCTGATCATGATCAGCGATTTTAAACTGGTCGTGGATTCACCTTATCCGTTTCCTGAACGCACCTCTATCGTGGTGAAATCAGATACTCCTCTTCCTTATCCAAAACATAAAATCCGTCACCGTCACTATGGCAAGAACCTGGAAACGCTGGTGGCAAAGGCAAAAGACATGGATGAAGATAAGCGTCGGGGTCTTGCGCACGTGGTGGCCAATTACATGAAACTTGTGTACGCCAACTGGAACAAAGAAACCGTAAGTGATGAATCTATTCGCCAGGACCTTGAACTGATTTCCGGAGGTTTGTTGCAACTCGATAAAAATATTATGCTTGATAATCCTGTTGCAGCGGCACCGCAACGTCCGATGGGTTATATTCCGCCCCGCAAGCCCTTCAACAAAGGATTCAAGAAGAACCGCCCTTTCAATGCCGGACAGGGAAATGGTAATAACAACAGATTCATTAAACGGAAAAAGAGTTTTTAATAATTCCTTTTTTTTACTTGTGTTTGAACCCTTCCTGTTAAGCCGGGAAGGGTTTTTTTATTGGGAGTAACCAGCCCGTTCGAAAATATACAAGATATTATTACCGAGCTCCATTCCACTGAAAAACATGATGCATGCTATGGCAAGTATTTGTCTGAGGTCAGGTTGCAAAAGGGATTAGCTGTTTCGGTTGGTGGCCTATTTTGTTTGGAATGGACAATATCCAAGTTGTTATTGGTAAAAGAAATTCCAGGGTGAAAAATTATCTTCTAATATGATTCAATTCATGTTCCTTATGGTTAAGGGATATTCGTTTTTGAATTCCCTATTTGCGAACAGGAAACAAATGAAGCCAGCGTGTGTGACTTCTCACACGTTGGCTTCAGGAAAGATTTTCGTGTGTGAAGACACACACGAGGACAATAAAACATTAGATGATTGTTCACTTAAAAACGAAGAGCGGCACCGATCTATAGTGCTCATATTGTAAATTCAGACTTGCACTGATAAACGCAATGATCCGTTTATTCCTTTTTCTTACCTGCAAATATAGAGGAGACAGGTAATCTGATACAGGCTCTTATTCCAATATTTTTCTGATAATTAGTCTGATCAAAGAAAGCTGTTATCACATAGTCGTGATGCTGAGTATTAAAAAGATATCCTGCATAAAAAACTCTTGAAAAGTTGGCATCAGAAACGCCGGTATTAAATGTAAGTCCCAGGCCACCGCTAAAGCCAAGCAGCATTTTAAAATCAAAGAGGTAATAGACATCGGCCATCGCATTGAACAAGCCGAGGTTGTAGTCTTCACCTTCAATGCTTCCCTTTCCAAAGAAGTAAGTGTAGTTCATCCGTCCACCTCCGTAAAGCCGGTCAATAATGCCCCTGTTAGCGGCAACATCTGCCCCTATTCCAAAGACTGTAAAATAATGCATGTAACGTATAGGTACCGAGAGAATCGGTCCTGCTTCAGCATTCCAGTTTGCGTCGACAGTAGTCTTTTGTGCATTGGTAAATGCCGGAATTAAAAGCAAGAGCAGGAGCCAACTATTTTTTTTCATACGACAGGAATTAAATCATGAAGAATTGGAGCTCAGCCAAAAATTATTTTGTTGGTTGAAATCTTCATAAATTTATTAAATAAATCTTTTAAAAAAATCAATGTGATGTATCCCTCTGAAAAAATGGTATTTTCCATTCCAACATTACCCTCGCATGAAACATATAAAACCATTGCTCCTTTTCACAGCGTTGCTGTTGCCTGATGGTATAGCGGCACAATCATCAGCACAGGAACGGAAAATTTGCAAGTCAGTTGACAGCAGAACCGCTGACGCGCTAACCCTTTTAAAAAATGCAGTGAACATCAACAGCGGCACGATGAATTTTGACGGCGTACGGAAAGTGGGCGAGCTGTTTATGGAAGAATTGAAAAAACTTGGTTTTGAAACCAGGTGGTCGTCGGGAGATGCATTCAATCGTGCAGGACATTTAATAGCAGTTCATAAAGGAAAAGGAAAAGGAAAAAAATTTCTGCTGATTGGCCATCTCGATACAGTGTTTGAATCAGACAATACATTTCAAACGGGAACCATGCTGAACGATTCAATCCTGCAGGGTCCTGGCGCTTCTGACATGAAAGGTGGTGATGTGATTATTATTCTTGCCATGCAGGCACTTAATGATGCAGGATTGCTGGATGATCTTTCGATTGAAATCGTCATGACCGGCGATGAAGAGCTGAATGGTGATCCGATTGCATTGTCAAAAAAAGAAATTAAAGACGCCGCACTAAGAGCTGATATTGCATTGGGTTTTGAAGACGGAGACGGCCTTCCGAATAGCGCATTGGTATCGAGAAGAGGTTCTTCAGAATGGACACTGACGGTAAAAGGCACACCTGCACATTCATCACAAATATTTACTGAGGCCGTGGGCAGCGGCGCCATCTTTGAAGCAGCACGGATTCTGCATTCATTTTATGAAGCACTCAGCAAAGAGGAAAACCTGACATTCAATCCGGGCATCATTGCAGGAGGTTCGGAAGTTTCATTCGATGAAAAAACAAATACAGCCACTGCATTCGGGAAAAATAATATTGTGTCAGGCGATGTGATAGTACGAGGTGATTTGCGTGCTGTTTCTACTGAGCAGTTGAAGAAATCGCGGCAAATAATGTCTGACATCATCCAACAAAATTATCCGCACACTTCCGCAACCATAGATTTTGGCGATGATGGTTATCCGCCAATGACTTTAACAGATGGAAATAAAAAGTTGTTGGAGGAATATAGCAAGGTGAGTGTTGATTTAGGGTTTGGCGTTGTTAACGCAGTCCCGCCGCGCAATGCCGGTGCTGCCGATATTTCTTTTGCCTGCGATTACGTGCAAATGGCGCTTGATGGATTAGGTATTGCAGGAACAGGTGGACATACTTCTAATGAAACTGCGAACCTGAATTATTTAGCTATTGATGCGAAACGGGCAGCGGTGTTGATTGCGAGGTTGGGGAGGTGAAAAGTTGAATGGTTGAATGGTTGAATGGTTAAATGGTTAAATGGTTAAATGGTTGCGGCGAAGCCGGAGAATAGTTTACCATCAGGCAACTACTGAATCCAATTAATATAAATTCTTACCTGCTTTGAATCGCAACCGGCACTTCCAGGTTTTCCCAGAATAATGCGATGCCCTTATCATTTACAGTATAAAGAAGACGTTCATTGCTCTTTTCTGATTTGCGTGGTTTTACGGTTACACGCAATGCATCCTGTGATTCATCATATTTAAAAGCGCCCCACTGATCAGGCACTTTGTTGAAAATCACCACCCATTCTTTTTCCCCGGGAATAGTGAAAAATCCATACTTGCCTGCAGGCAGCACTTTTCCTTCCACTTTAATGTCTTTATCTGTTTCAAAGGTGGTGGCTTCGTTTGCGCCGGAACGCCACACTTTTCCATAAGGTACTAACTCACCCCAAATCTTTCGCTCTTTCACTGATGGACTTCCATAATTAATGGTGATGGTTGCTACGCCAACTTTTCCCGTAGCCGTCGCCGGAGGACTGGGCCGATTGGCAGGATCGTCTTGTGCAAAAACCGAAATGGAAAAAAGAACAATGATTACAGGTGTTAATAGTTGCTTCAGAATGGTTGTGGTTTTCATAATTTATTTTTAGTGGAATGGTTGCTGTATGATTAAGTTCATATCATGAATCCTGTTACATCCAAAATAATAACTAATTCTCCGCATCATCATCATCGAAATTTATTTTATCACCATTCATCCGGCAGCATAACTTTAGAATGAGCCAGGTTAAAAAAAGTGACAAACCATTTCTCTGTTTACTTTACAATTACAACCGGATAGGAATAAGTGCGCTGCGCGGAAATGCAGCGCAGATAATAACTTCCGGGAGGTAATCTATGCACATCAATGGAATTTTGAGTACCGGTTAGATAAATGTCAGATACTATTATTCCTGCTACCGAAAAGAGTGTTGCATGAATATCCTCTCCTTGCAAGTTATCCCTGTTAATATGTATTTCATCTTTTGCGGGAACAGGATAAATAAGTGGTACTTCCGAAGTTGGACTTTTTGAAATGCCAGTTGCAATATCTATGCAATCTGAAAAACCTTTCCTTCCGTAAAAAGAAAAATCATCGAGGTAAGTAGTGCCTCCATACGTTGCCGCAGAAATGGAAACCTGGATGGAAGTGTCCATTGCCAGCACCTCATCATTAACAGTTCCGCTGCTTGAATTCACCAGTGATGGAGTCGCTGAACCGTTCATTCCAAGATCAAATACTTCCGCTTTTATTTTTACTTGCAATGAATTAATAAAGATCACCGTCAGCACATAGTGATACCAGTGATTGCTGTGCAAAGCAAGCAATGGATATGGATTGTTGGACCAGGAATACGTAAGCAACTCAATTTTTTTATCTCCCGAAACAGATGCAATCACATAATGGTTGAAATCCGCCTGTGGCTTTAACCAAACGGAAAGAGCGCGCTGATAACTGCCGGGATGAACCAGCGCAGAATCATATTTAAAACCGACAGCAGCAACAAGCGTATCGCCTGCAAGTGGCTTAAAACGCGTGCAATAAATTGCATTGTCATTTCCCCAGGAGATGGAATCAGGAACCGTTAAACAACCACCTGTGATGCCATTGGTTTGTATTTGCGACAACCCATAACCGCCACTGAAATGATTTTTAAAATCATTGTTGGTTGCATCAAGGTAATAGTCAAAGTTTACCTGCTGATTTACTATTTGTGCACGTACGGAGGTGACACTTAGAAGAAATGTAAGGAGAAAAATAATTCTGGATTGCATGGTGGAGAGATTGATTGGGACATTTATCGTTTTGTTAGTTGTAGTGCTGCTATGTCCACGAAGCACAACTATTTCAAGGCTGCACAATAGTTTGTAGAAGCGATGATAAAATTATTCATTTTTTCGATTTCCTTTTATTGTAGTTACCATCATTTCTTCCAGAATCTTGATGTCAATGTCGTCCAGCTTATTGATGTATAAGCAACCAACGGCAGGCTTATGCTTACCTAATTTTTTCAGAGCGGCAGCATGAATCCTGAGATTCATGAGGTAAATGGTGAGGTTCGCTTTACGGGGAGAAAAACCAATTTTGAACCATTCAACTTCCCGACCGCTTGCAGGGCTTTTTATTATTTCCTTTCCAAAACCAATAATTGAACTGCCCCACATTTTGGGTTCTTCCTTGCTTGTCCTTTTCATTAATTTGAGTAAACGAAAACTGTCTTCTCGCTTTTGTTCGTCTTTCACATCATTAATAAAATCTTCTACACTCGATGAGTTTTCTGTCGTTTTTACTTTTGCTAATTTTCCCATATCAGTTTTAAATTAGTTGTTTTCGTTTCTTACGCTTCAAAAAAGCGAAACCTAAAGTAACAATTATGATTGATGCAAGCAGGTTTGAAAAAACCACTTCAATTGGTAGTTCTCAACCAAATTTACTCAACCACATCCTTACATATTCTTATTGCCAACATTTACAAAATTCTATTTCATATGAAAAATCTAATCACATTTTCAATGGCCCTTCTTTGTTTTTCTTTTTCCATTAACTTACTCAACAACATCCTCCCGTTCGCCCGGATTTTGAACATTTGTACTTACAAAAACGGATTTATCCAAAAAGGAAATTCTGAAATTTATTTTTGACCGAATGATAAAAAGGATATTCAGATTTTGATGTCGCTTGATTAGTGCCTGCCTTTTAAGCAGCGCTTCAATTTGATACCTTTGCTCCGGGTTGAGCTGTTTGAATTTGTTTATCGCAACACAAAGTTGAATCTCTCAACTTTTGAATTGGTTGGTTCGCCAACCAATTCTTGGTCACATTGTGTTGCATTTACTACTTGAACTTAGGCAATATTGAATTGTTGAATCAACGAAAAATAATATCTGGCAATCTGCATCAGACAAACCAGCACCGCAAGGGCAATTTCCGGATCTGTAAAGGCAATCCTCACGATCCGTAACTTGATAAAAATTTTAAAGATGAAAAATAAGTTACGGGTCAGTTGTCCAATCCTTTTCATTATCCTGTTTTTGTCCTTTACTGCTTCTGCACAATGGCAATGGCAAAATCCTTTGCCGGATGGCAGCTACTGGAATGCGGTATTTTTTGAATCTGCATCACAAGGATGGATCACCGGAAATACAGGAACAATTTTACATACTACCGATGCCGGAAATTCATGGTCATTTCAAAACAGCAATACCTGTGTATCACTTGATGCTATACAATTTGTGAGTTCTGTGGAAGGATGGATAGCTGGCGGAAATGGAACCATCCTGCATACCACAGACGGCGGTACAAACTGGATCCCTCAAAACAGTGGTGTGACAGCGGAGATTATTTCTATCAGCTTTATCAATCAAAATGAAGGTTGGGCATTAGAGAATAATGGTGTGCTACATACTGTAAATGGTGGCAATACCTGGCTTGTGCAAAGCAACATTACTTCCGGATTCAGCATTCATTTCACGAGTGCATTGAATGGTTGGATATCCAGTTTCTTCGGCACTATCTACCACACAACCAGCGGTGGCTTAACCTGGACACCACAGGAGAGCAGCGTATCTGAAAACCTGTTGGCCATTTCAGCCATCAATGATAATGAAGCCTGGATGGCAGGCGTACCCGGAATTATTCATACATCAGATGGTGGAAATACCTGGGCTTCACAAACAGGAAGCTGTTGTCTTTTTCTGCAATCCGTTTGCTTCATCAACGAACTGATGGGTTGGACTGTGGGAGGAGATTTGTTTATGCGCACTACGGATGGTGGAGTAACATGGACTTCGCAAACGCTGACCAACAGTGTGAGCGCAGTCCATTTTTCTGACGCATCAAATGGCTGGCTGGTAGGAAATGCTGCGGTGCTCAATACGACCGATAGCGGCAATACCCTGATCAATAAAGTGAGCACTGTATCGAATGCATCATTAAAGTCCGTTCATTTTTATGATGCAGCATACGGTTGGACTGTTGGTTCAGAAGGCGCCATCCTGCATACTGAAAACGGCGGAACAATTTGGTCAACGCAAAGCAGTGGAACCATTGCAGATCTTAACGGTGTATTTGCTGTAAGCGCAACCGAAGCGTGGGCAGTTGGTGCTCTGCCTGATAAAATCCTGCATACTAACAATACCGGTAATACATGGACAACAGCATCAAGTGGCACTTCTGAATTTCTTACTTCAGTTTTTTTCGTGGATGCGCTTCACGGTTGGGCTTCAGGTGATAACGGAACTATTATTCATACAGTTGACGGTGGCACGAATTGGAATGTGCAGCCAACAAACAGCCAGATGAATCTCTCCTCGATATCTTTTGCAAACGAAAACACCGGATGGGCAGTTGGATCTGCCGGAACAATTTTATTTACTGAAAACGGAGGCATTTCTTATTCGACTCAAAACAGTAATTCAGGCATTGACCTTTTAAGTGTACAATGTATTTCTCCCGCTGAAGCATGGGCCGTTGGAACCGGGACATTGCTGCACACTACGGATGGTGGCCAAAGCTGGTCCTCACAATTCATCGGTGAACCATTTACTGATGTATTCTTTACAAGTGCTGATACGGGTTGGACAACCGGTCTCTATCAAGGTGTAAGTCTCACAACCGATGGTGGAAATTCATGGACTGTTCAATCGTGTGCTCCGAATATCCAACCTTCCTCCATTCATGTTTCTGAGAGCGGTGATATCTGGGTAGTGGGAATTAATGGCAATATCATTCATTCATCAGGTGATGGATTGACGCTCTCTGCATCTCAGTACTTATTGCCCAAAGAAATTCAGGTGAGTGTTTATCCCAACCCTTCAGCAAATGATTTCAATGTATCCATTCAACCTACCGGGAAAGGCGAGATCTCTTTTCAGGTTTATAACTCAACAGGGCAATTAGTTGAATCCTTTACCAATGAAATTATAAATCAATCATCCATCAAGCTTGGACAAAATTTAAGGCCTGGATGCTATTTTCTGTTAATTCAATCAACCAATATTTCTATCTGCGAAAAGATTTTCAAGCAGTAAAGAATTCATCAGTTGCTGTGACTGTTAGTTCTGACAGAAGCACATGCTGCCAAATATCTTTGTTTTTGTATTTCAATAGCATGAAACATTATTCGTAAATCATAAGCATTGACCCACAGATCCTTTTCGGAAATCCGCGTAAAAAGGAATGAGCATTACTGTGTATTATATTCCTGTTGATTCGGGAGCAGTTCGTGACCGGATTATTATGACCTCTGCTGACTTCTGATAAAATCCATGGCTGCTCTTTGTTCCAACAACAGTTGTTGCTTGGTTATTGCTAACTACCGCTCAAAAAAAATCCCCCGAAAAAGCCGGAGGATTTTTTCAAAACAAAGGAAAATTTTATCGATGCAGCATCAACTTCTTAACAAAGTTTTCTCCGTTACTTGTTTCAAGTCTCAGGAAATAAATTCCCTGCGGAAAGCTGCTTCCATCAAAAGTTAAAGTATACGTTTCGTCACCATTGGCTTTCCCATCGAACAGTACCAACAGTTCTTTTCCGGTGATATCATAAATACTGATAGCAGCATCTTCGTCCTGAGAAGGCATAAATGTTACGGTTGTTTTGTCAGTAAAGGGATTGGGAAAAACATTCAGATCCAAAATAGTTTCTGAGATATCAATACTCTCATCACGACAAGGCATTGCAACTGCAACAGATTTTATTGTTCCAGAACCGCATGCATTAACAGGAGTAACAGTAACATTGCCCGCTGAATTTCCGAAACGGACTTTAATACTGGTTGTACCCTGACCGGTTCTGATGGTAGTTCCTGCCGGAACAGTCCACGTATAAGAAGTGGCACCTGTTACCGCAGCAATGGAATAAACAATATTACTTTGATTGTGACATACAGAAACAGGCCCTGTTATGGTTCCGGGTTGCGCCGGAACTCCTGCCACTGTAATGGCTGATGCACCACTGTTTCCACAGGTATTACCTGCAACTACAGAAATATTTCCGCTGCTGAAACTACTTGTAAAAGATGCACTGAGGTTTACTGTTCCTTGTCCGCTGCTTATGGATGCTCCTGCAGGAACCGACCAGGTATAGCTTGTTGCACCAGCAACTGCGGCAATGGAATAAGATTTTGTGGAAGAACAAACTCCTGACAATTGACCGGTGATGGTTCCAGGGGTTACAGGTATGGTGCAATTGGTAACCGTAGTTTGTTGTGAAGCAGTATTGCTGCAACCATTTCCATTATCATAGAAATAGGTGATGGTGTACGGGCCACCTAATCCCGCAATTGCGGGACTGAAAGTATTTCCGGAAATACCTGTTCCACTGAAAATTCCACCCGCAGGTGAACCAGTTAATGTAACCGGAGCAGCACCGATGTTGTAGCTTGCTGCTAAACCACTGAATGAAACTACAGGAGGAGCAACAGTGATGTTTGCAGCAGCGCTTGTATTGGCGCATCCGTTACCATCAGTAAAAGTATGTGTGTAAGTTGTGCTGGTTCCGGTATAAGGATTTGCAACACTCCACGTTCCACCGGCAGGTGTTCCTGATAAAGCAATGGAATTTCCGGGACAACCACTCACATTGTCCGCTGTAACTACAGGCAATGGATTTATGGTCATTGTTATTCCATTTGATGTTGCAGTTAATGCTGCAGCAGCAGTGAAGGTCATATTAGGTCTTACTGAACCGGTTCCGGGTCCTGTTGCTTGTGAACAGGCTGCTGCACCACCGCTTCCATCGGCCTGATAATAGGTGGTTGAAACGAAAGAACTGGTAGTCTGGTAAGATTGATAAGCGATAGTTCCTGTAACCTGGTTAGAGAAACAAATCTCCACTAAGATATTTGAAGTGCCATTCCAGGAAAAGGGTGTTGAAAAGGAATGCGTGTTTACTGTATTCAGTACAGGAGCATAATTTGAAGGGCCGAAGACGGTTGTAAAGGTTGGTGACTGGAACGTACTTGTTAATGCAGTTACACTTGTTGCAGCCATTTTGATAGTGTAGCCAAACAGTGTAGCAGGATCTCCTGTGGTACCATTAATTTTAAATCCAACAGCAGTAATATTGCCGGCAATCAATCCGAGTGCTGTAAGTTCAGACGCTTTGATCAGATATTGCTGTCTTCCGTTTCCATAGTAAGTCGGATAAGCTGCACCTAAATCGCTGTTAGTTGCATTCGTATTTGTTCCTGTGCCAAGTGATGCAGTTACCGCACAAACAGAACTTGAATTTAAAACACAGGATACAACCTGACCATTAGAGAGACTGGTGCTTGAATAGGTTGGGCTATTCGTTCCACTGTTAACACCATCCACTTTCCATTGATAGACAGGTGTGAGACCTGCATTAACCGGTGTTGCAGTAAATGTTACCTGTGTTCCGGCACATACGAGAGTGGAAGTTGCGGCAATAGTTACAGATGGAGTACTGTTGGTGCTAACTGTTATAGCAACAGCATTGGATGTTGCAATTGATGATGTTACGCAGGTTGAATTAGATATCATATCGCACGTAACTACTTGTCCGTTGGTTAAAGTGGATGTTACAAACGTTGAACTGTTTGTACCTGCATTCACGCCGTCAACTTTCCATTGATAAGATGGTGAGGATCCACCATTGGTTGGAGTGGCAGTGAACGTAACAGCAGTTCCTGAACAAATGGTAGTTGTGCTGGCAGCAATACTTACGCTTGCCGGTGAAGGAGCATTAATAACCATGGTAATGCCTGTTGAGGTAGCAGGGTTTCCTAAAACACCTGCGAGATTCGACGTCATCACACAGGTTACGATTTGTCCATTGGTTAGAGTTGATGTAGAATAAACTGAACTGTTAGTGCCGGCATCAGTGCCATTTACTTTCCATTGATAAGCAGGTAGGGTACCACCATTAATGCTTGTAGCCGTAAACGTTACAGATGAACCATCACATGATGGATTTGAGCCGGAGGTTATTGCAATGGTAACACCGGCAGTTGGAGAAAGTGAGAATGGAAACGCATCAGAAGCAATACCATTCGCAACTACATACAATGAATACGGAACATTGGCCAGGCCTGAGGGAATGGTGAATGTGGCCGTGTCGGCTGCGGTTCCTCTTCTTACGCCTGTGCTGTTCCAGTTAGAGGTGCGTGCATAGTAAACGTTGGTGCCGGAAGTGAGACGTATAATTGGATAATTAGTATTCATCTGCCAGTCATCGCCATAAGTGGAACCCTGCGAAATACCATTAAACTGGGTACCTGTAATTTTATACGTATTCGTACCGGTTTGGACTATGTTGCTGACAACCGGTTTTCCTGCGGCTATCGGTGAACCATCAGACACGTAAACATAATACTGATTGGAACCCTGTTTTGAATAAAGAATATTGCCATCCGGCAAATTGAGGAAGCAGGTTACATAAGTGGAAACATTTAAAGTTGCACCACCACCCGGAGCATTGATGGCGGTAAAAATATTAGTGGTGGGATCGAATTCATAAAAGGTGGTTGGGGTTGGAAAATGATTGGATGAAGTGGGAACCGGCGAAGCATTACACAACACTTTTCCATTCACCATCATGGCGGCAGGAGCATCGGGCGTTCCCTTAGCATTGGGGAAATCGGGAGCAGCCAGCCATGTTCCCGGAGTTGTGCTTCCGGATGGAGTATAATATGCATTGTGTCCGGCGGAGCCGAGAAAGAGCGCGCGTCCATCAGGTAAAAGTAATGCGCCACCGGTTTCATCACCAAAAGCATCATACAATTGAACAGGAACGGTTGCATCTGCAATCCATGTGTTGGTGGCAGGTATATATCTTTCTGAACTGGTGTTGAGTCTGTTTACATACAATATGCTGTTATCAGGTAATTTAACCCATGCCGACTCATTATGAATTCCGAGTGCAGTAGGTCCTGTGATGTAAGTATTGGAAACAGGATCATAAATTTTTGTTCCGGTTAAACTACCGGAAACCAAAGCCTGAAGAATTCTTCCATCTTCAAGAATTTCCGAATTGGCATCACTTACCGTTGATCCGGGCGCCGGCGTACTGGTCCAGGTATTGGTTAAAGGGTTATATACTTCACCCGAAGAACCTCCTGTACCATATTCACCACCGGCAACATACACACGGCCATCCTTAAGCACTTGTGAGGAATAATAAAGACGTGTCTTCGCCATGGACGCAATGGACGACCAGGTACCGTTGATATAACTTCCACTACTGTTCGGTGTTAGTTTATCGTAGGTGCTGCCGATGCCATCCGTGCCTCCTGATGTTGATTTTACCAAAACAGTTCCATCAGAAAGTAACAGCATTCCGCCACCGCTCGAGTGAGGCGCTAAAGCGGTAATAGCGGTCCAGGTGCCCTGTGAAAAAGCAGCACCTGCAAGGAGCACGCCTACCAGAATTGTAAAAAGAGGTTTCATTTTTTTTGTCGGTGATTAATGTGCTGACGCCGCACGTTTTTGGGGGGAATGCAATGTACTTTTTTTCGATATTATTTACAATCAGGGTGATCACCCATACGAATTTCAGTATTCCGGAGGAGCTTCACTTTAAAACCTTTTGCCAGGCAAGTGAAAAATAGCGACGGTTTCAAGCCACCTCCGTTACTATGCTAAATGTATAGATTGAAAATTCAACTTTTCTATATGGTGCTTCTTTTATGCGAAAATTCTTCTTTCGCGAATATGTTTATACCGGGTGACATAGCCGGTTTTCGTTTCAATCATAGTTACGCCTGTCATTGAAGAACCCAATGCATACAATAGATTTCTCATTAGTTCTATCATAAAAAAATCCGCTCCCAAAAATGAGAGCGGATTTACTTCTTTATTAAGAATCCATTTCCTTGCGGGAAGGATAAAAGGAAATACTATTTCACGGAAGCCACAATCGCCTTAAACGCAGGCATATCATTCATGGCCAGATCAGCAAGGGTTTTACGGTTGAGCATCACATTGCCGTTTTTCAACTTAGAGATGAATACGGAATAGCTCATTCCTTCTTCACGAATAGCTGCATTAATGCGGGCAATCCAAAGTGCACGGTAATCGCGTTTTTTCTGCTTTCTTCCCTGATAAGCATACACCATTGATTTTTCAACGGCATTCTTGGCTACAGAGGTTACGTTTTTCCTTTTACCGAAATATCCTTTTGCCTGGGCAAACATCCGCTTACGGCGGGCGCGGGAGGCAACACTATTTACTGAACGGGGCATGTTTCAATTTTTTAAAAAAAGTCAGATAAGGAGCATTTTCTTCACGTTACCCATATTGGTAGAATCAACCAATCCGGATTTTCCGAGTTGCTTCTTCCTGTCATGAGCCTTCTTGGTGAGAATATGGCGCTTGAAAGCTTTCTTACGTTTTACTTTTCCGGTACCTGTAAGCTTAAATCGCTTTTTGGCACTGGAATTTGTCTTCATTTTAGGCATTACTGCAAAATTAGGGACGGCAAAGATAGTAATATTCTCTTCACAAGGAAAAAATCTGCAAATATTCCTTAAAAATGCTTTTGGAAGTCAGGTAGCACAATACTTTAAGAGGGCATCAGGAATAGGTTTGGAAAAGTTTTTAGATAATCAACGCCGGGCCGACAGTTTTACAAATTTTTCCAAACCTTATTAAATGGAATCGTGCTTACTTTCCCTTTTGTGATTTAGGGTTGATGAGGATAGACATCCGGTTGCCTTCCAGCTTAGGAAGTTGCTCCAGGGTGCCTACTTCCGTTAGCCGCTCTACAAATTTGAGCAGCAGCAACTCTCCACGTTCCTTGAAAAAGAATGTTTCTGCCGCGAAATTGCACATACGCCTTCACTTTGGCACCTTCCTGTAGAAACCTTTCAGCATGACGGGTTTTAAACTCAAAATCATGTTCATCGGTATTGGAAGTGAAGCGGATTTCCTTCAGCACGCTTTTCACGGCTTTGGCTTTCATCTCTTTTTCCTTCCGCTTTTTGTCGTAGAGAAATTTGTTGTAGTCAATAATGCGGCAAACAGGCGGACTTGCAGTAGCGGCAATTTCCACAAGGTCAAGACCTTGTTCTTCGGCCATGGTTAATGCTTCGCGGGAAGTGAATACGCCGTTGGGAACATTGTCTCCCACCAGTCTTACCTGTGGGGCGTGCACAAGGCGATTAATGCGGTGTTCGAGTTCTCTGGGTTTTCTTCTGTCTAATGCCAATCGATTAATGTTTATGTTAAAAAATGATGAATACAATATTCATAAGCAACGAAGGTACTAAGTTCCGATTTACTATACACGTTTGCAATGAAATCTTTGGTTATCTAAAAATGATACTTAGCTGAACACCTCTCACTCTTAAAGGTTCCTGCATTAAAGCAGTGATTCATTATACTATTTCTGATTCTCTCTTTACTTGTTCAATAAATGATTCGATAGACATCTCACCTTTGTCACCTTCGCCGTGCCTTCTAACGCTAACCTTGCTTTCCTGTTCTTCTTTGTCGCCGATTACCAGCATGTAAGGAATCTTTTTCATCTCCGCATCCCTGATTTTTCTGCCGATCTTTTCACTCCGCTCATCAAGTTCCATGCGGATGTGTTGCTTTCTGAAAAGACTTTCCAGCCGTTTGGCATAGTCAATATGACGGTCGCTGATGGGTAAAATTGCAACCTGTTTCGGTGCCAGCCATACCGGAAAATTGCCGGCATAATGTTCAATCAGGAAACCGATAAAACGTTCATGTGTTCCTAATGGGGCACGGTGAATTACCAAAGGCGTTTCATCCTGGTTGTTTTTATTTTTGAAAGTCAAGCCAAAACGCAATGGCTGACCAAAGTCAACCTGGTTGGTAGCCAACGTAAATTCCCTGCCAATCACACTCCAGATCTGTACATCAATCTTGGGTCCGTAGAAAGCCGCTTCATCAGGCACTTCGATATAGGGAATCTTTGAATCAATTAAAACCTTGCGCACCATATCTTCGGTCTTCTTCCACAATTCGGGGAGGTCAAGATATTTCTGTCCGCGCTTAGCAGGATCATGCGTAGAAAAACGCATCACGTATTTTTCAATTCCAAAAATTTTGAAATACTTGAGATACATCTCATTCACGGCCTGGAACTCCTGTTCAAATTGTTCTTCCGTGCAATAGATATGCGCATCATTCATGTTCAAGGCACGCACACGCATGAGTCCGAATAATTCACCGGATTGCTCATATCGATAGCATGTCGCATACTCCGCCAGTCGCAACGGAAGGTCTTTATAACTCTTCGGCGAAGCTGAAAATATTTTGTGATGGTGCGGACAATTCATGGCCCTCAGGTAATACTTGGTACCATCCAATTCCATGGGTGGAAACATGGAATCGGCATAATAAGGCAAGTGTCCGCTGGTGATGTATAGGGATTCCTTTGCAATGTGAGGTGACTTTACGCGATAATATCCTGCTTCCTCTTCTGTCTTCTTGGCCAGTGTTTCCAATTGCTCAATGATGGCACCGCCGTTGGGAAGCCAAAGCGCTAATCCCGGACCTACATCATCATCAAAAACAAAGATCTCCATCTCCTTTCCGATCTTACGGTGATCTCTTTTTTTCGCTTCCTCTATTTGTTGCAGGTACTCCTCTAATTCCTTTTGTTTGGGAAAAGTGATACCGTAAATCCTGGTCAGTTGTTTATTTTTTTCATTCCCTTTCCAGTAGGCGCCTGCAATATTCATGAGTTTGGTGGCCTTGATAAACCCTGTGTTCGGTATGTGCGGCCCACGGCAGAGATCTGTAAAATTGCCTTGCTTATAAAAAGTGATTTCACCGTCATTCAACTCCTGAACGGTTTCAATTTTATACTCGTCACCTTTCTCCGTGAAATACTTCAATGCTTCTTCCTTCGGAACTTCAGTGCGTACATACTCGCTGTTTTTCGCAGCCAGCTCCGCCATTTTTTTCTCAATCTTCAGAAGGTCATCAGCACCGATTTCTCTTCCCCCCAAATCAACATCGTAATAAAATCCATTGTCAACCGGTGGTCCGTAACCGAATTTTATTCCCGGATAAGAAGCTTCAAGCGCTTCTGCCATCAGGTGTGCTGATGAATGCCAGAAAGTTTCTTTGCCTTCGCGGTCGTCCCATGTTAACAGCGTCAGGCTTGCATCTTCTTCAATAGGACGAAAAGCATCCACCACTTTTCCGTTCACTTTAGCCGCGAGTACTTTTCTCGCCAATCCTTCACTGATGGATTTAGCGATGCCCAGTGCGCTGGTTCCTTTTTCGAATTGACGGATGGTTCCATCGGGGAAAGAAATATTGATCATAATGTAATTGACGAATTAATCAGTAGCAGAATTTTATATGAATTGAGTAGCCTTTGGCAGGTTTTGTTTCGACCGGTTTGCTTACGGCTATTTCTTTCAAAACAGCCTAAAGATAATGGCATTCGCGTACAGTTTATTTTGATGATTGCGTTAAGGTATTCAATTCTTTTTGAGCCAACTCATAGCCGGGCTTTAAAGTTAACGCCTGACGAAAATCGGAGATGGCTTGTTCCTTATTTCCCTTTTCTTCAGCGCACAATCCACGGTAGTAATAGGCTTCAGCATAAGCGGGTTTCACTTTTATTGCAAAATCAAACATGCGATATGCTTTATCAATTGAATCCTGTTTGATGTAGATATAGCCAAGATTAAAGTACGAAGATTCAAATTGAGGATTCACAGTGATCAGTGCTTCATAAGTTGACTTTGCTTTTTCATTTTCGCCATGTTCCTGGTAATACATGGCCTTGGCATAATACGCTTCAGCCGTTGTACTGTCAATGCGAATGGCATTATCGAAATACTGTGCAGCAGGAGAATTTTTTTTATGGCCGGTGATTAAACCAAGTTGCATATAGCCGTCATAGAAATCAGGTTTTATCTGCACCGATTTCTGAAAAGAAGTAATCGCCCTGCTGGTATCACCTGTCTCTTTAAAATTAAGCCCGCGGATAAACCAGGTTTCAAAATTGTCCTTGTCAAGTTCTTGTACCCTTGCAAGTTGTTGCATGGAATTTTTATAATCTTTTTGATAGAAGTACACCTTACTTAATTTAATCAGTGCTTCCGTATTTTCCGGATCAGTTCGAATGATGTGATTAAAAGCATCAATCGCACCATCGGCGGAACCACCTTTCAGATAAATATCAGCTATCGCGAAATAGTATTTTATGTTAGCGGAATCCAGCGCAATGGCAGCGGACATGTCGCTGAAAGAAGCCGGAATGTTTCCATGTTGGAGGAAAATATTGCTGCGAAGAAAATACAGTTCGGGATTTTTCGGAGTTGATTTAATTTTTTCACTGAGGGCATTGATCTGCGGATCTGTTGAATCTTTTCCAACCAGCGAGTCCATGTTATTTTTCTGCACTGCTTCATTCGGATGATTGCAGGAAGTTGCAACGAATACAGCAATTGAAAACATGGCTATCCATAAAAAGTTCATATGCAGCATTTTGGAAGAAAGAAGTATGGAAGGCGGATTATTATAACGAAGTGAAAAACGCATCAGTTGAATACCATCTTTGGCATCAGCCCGAGTGCATTTTCGAAGATGAAAAGCTGATCAATATCGTACGTATAATAGTCACTGATGGGGAATGATTCAATAATCAGGGTCACTTCATCTTCGTCCTTTGCATTCATGGTGATCCAGCCTTTGGTGCGTTCCATATTTACGCCATAAGTTTCAATCACTTCCCTCAATAAAAAATCATTTACCATTTCGCGGTGCTGCGGTATCATCTTCCAGAATTCTTCATCCAGATCGAGCAGGTAAAATGTGATGAGGTATTTATTCATTCAGCAGTGCTTACTGCAAATATATTTCAGATAATTGTGTTTATGAAATCTAATCACCGTTTGGGAGGGAAGGAAATTTGGCTGATTGTCAATGACATTTAGTTAACGAGATTAGTGTTCGAAATTATTCGGGTTTTTATCTTTAAAAATTCCATTTCTAAAATCAAAACAAAGAAGGCGGTCCCCATTACCGAACTTTTTTAGTTCTCTAATTAAAGTTCGTTTATCGATGTTCGATACGCATTGTAAATCAGTTTACCAACCGGCATTGGGTTGATGGTTAAATCATACTCGGGCCGGTTCCCTATTTTTTAGAAGGCGTTTTATTTTTTGAACGTTTGCTGTCTGTCAATGCCTTCTGCAACAAATATTCAATTTGTCCATTCACACTTCGGAAATCATCTGCAGCCCACTTCTCCAGTTCTTTGAGCGTGTCAGGATTGATACGTAATACAAAAGCTTTTTTATCAGGAGGCATGAGATAATTGTGGATCTGAAATGGAGTATCTGATAAATGGAATGAACTCCTGTTGAGTTCATTCCACGCTATTCCCTGCAATTTTCTAAGCGTAAAGCGTGCCTGTATTTAATATCGGACTTACATTCTTATCACCACACAGTACTACCAACAGGTTGCTTACCATCGCGGCTTTACGCTCTTCATCAAGATGGACGATTTCTTTTTCTGAAAGTTTTGCCAACGCCATTTCCACCATTCCAACGGCACCTTCCACAATCAGCTTGCGGGCGGAAACCACCGCTGAAGCTTGTTGACGTTGCAACATCGCGCCGGCAATTTCCGGCGCATACGCCAAATGGCTGATGCGAGCTTCGCTCACAATTATTCCCGCCTGCGATAAACGTTCATTCAATTCGTTTACCAGCATCTCATTCACTTTGTCGCCACCGCCGCGAAGCGTAACAGTTGCCGTTTCATCTTCTGAAAAGTCATACGGACAGGTGCCTGCCAGATGTCGCACTGCAGCTTCGCTCTGAATGGCAACAAACTGTTCGAAACTATTTACTTCGTACAATGCTTTTGCAGTATCTACTACATTCCATACAATCACGGCTGCAATTTCTATCGGGTTTCCGATTTTGTCGTTCACTTTCAGTGCCTGACCATTCTGGTTACGGGCACGAAGTGAAACGTGCTGGCGCGCATAAAACGGATTCGCCCACATCAACCCGTTCTGTTTTACCGTGCCGGAATATTTTCCGAAAAGCGTGAGGGCCTTCGCTTCATTGGGGTTTACTATAAAAATTCCTCTTACAATAAAGGGAAAAGCGATGGCAAACGGAATTGCCGGGTAAGGCATATCATTTACCATAAAAATAATTACTGCAATAGCGCAAACTATTGCGAGGCCAATCATGAGAAATCCTGAGATGGCGGTAAAATTTTTTTCCTGGATCATGGTTTTTGAGTTTGATATTAAATTGATATCACAAAGATAGCATGTCTTTTTTATTAAATGCAAGTATTTATAAAAAATATTTTTATGTGTATGAAATGCCCGGGATTGAGCAAGAGCGTCAGGAGAACAGATTCTTTATTGCAACTATTGTACAGCTTCGCCGAAACAATTTAATCATTCAACCATTTAACAATCCAACCATTGAATGATCAAATGAAACAGTAAGTTTGATCACGCTTTTGAACAACAATGTTTGCACTCACCGATAAATTGTGGTTTCCCGATCCGGATCAGGCAGAGGAAGATGGCTTGCTTGCTATTGGAGGTGATCTTTCGCCTCACCGTTTATTGCTTGCATATAGAAGCGGCATTTTTCCCTGGTTTATGGATGAGGACGTTATCTTCTGGTTCTCCCCGCCCCAACGGATGGTTTTATTTCCTGAAGAATTACATATCAGCAAAAGCATGAAACAGGTAATACGTTCCAACAGATTTCAGACCACCAAAAATCAGGCATTTGAAAAGGTGATTCAATTGTGCGCTCAAGTTCACCAACAGCAACAATCAGCAACATGGATCAGTAAAGAATTCGTTCAGGCCTACACCAGGCTGCATGAGCTTGGTCATGCTGATTCAATAGAATGCTGGGAACAGCATGAACTGGTGGGTGGATTGTATGGAATTTCTATTGCTAAAATATTTTTCGGAGAAAGCATGTTCTCGATTCGGCCCAATGCTTCAAAAGCTGCGTTGATTGCACTTTGTGAAAGCGAAAATTATTCATTGATTGATTGCCAGGTGAAAACCGATCACCTTGCCAGCATGGGCGCAAAAAATATCACCCGGAATAATTATTTAAAGTTGTTGCAGGAAAATATTTATTGAAACCGTAACGACAAACAAGTAAGTCCGCCATCCATTTTTTCAAATTCAGTCATGTCAAGTTCCACCGGATTATAACCTGCTAGTTGCAAGGCACGGTTTACATTACTGAATCCTGCAGGCATAATCAACGTACCATTGATGAAAAGACAATTGGCAGCGTACAAATCTTTTTCATCCACTGTTATTATTTTGAAATCGCGGAACGCATCATGTACCGCCATCTCTGCTGAAGCAAGCAGGTAATTATTCCCGATATAATTTACCACCGTTTTTAAATGCAATGCTGAACTCATCGGAATAAGTTGGAATGAATATCCGTATCGTTCCAGTATTTCACCAAGTTGTTGAGCACCAGCGCTATTTGTTCTATCAGTAATTCCAATATAGAAGTGCTGATTCACCTGCAACACGTCTCCTCCTTCCAATGTGCCGGGTGATTGAATGAATTCCAGTTTTCTGATATGTTCTAAAGCCGATTGCATCGTTTTTACTTCCTCTCTTCTTGAAGGAGCCCCCGGACGGGTGATGATGGCAGCCTCAGCAATCATCACTGCCGTATCTTCCACAAAACAACTATCTGGAAATGATTCATCGGCATCCAGTACAGTAACCTGAAGTCCACAGTTTTCCAATGCATTAACATACCGCTGATGCTGCTTCAGCGCAAGATGAATATCCGGCTGGCCCAAATTGGCGGTAGTAATTCCGTTGATATAATTAGAACAAGGTGTGCGGGTAATGGCATAGGTAAACATGTGGTAAAGATATACGGAAACGGGTAAGGTTTAAATGTTTACAGCCAGGTGTTCTTTAGAAATCGTCTGCGCTGTTTTTGGTATTAACAATGGTGTTTCCACCATTTATCTTTGTAGTCGAATGGTCATTCAGTCTAAACAACTTAATTCCCCTACTTTCCTGATAAAACAAATAAAGCTTTAAAACCGTATAAAACATTTGCAATTGGAGAGGAGTTCTTTTTTCAGGGCAACCCCTTTCAGACATTCAGCAGTACATTTTTTTAAATACCAAATTATATTAATATGGATACGCCAACAAAATCTTTGCATTGCGATGTCTTTCGTGCGGCCAGCTTTTCAATAAACTGGAGAATGCTTTATATTTGCCGCCTTTTCAATAAACGCTATGAAGCATTAGACATCCGGAAAGTTCTCTGTGACCTGAACCATTCACATCAACATTAGTATAGTCCTCCATTAACCATACACAATAGCAACTTTTTCAATAAATAATAATTCAATGATCAATCAATATACACTTCTTGGAAGGCAGATTGCCGCAATTACCACTTTGCCGTTTTCATCCTATAGTAAAATGACGCTGTTTTTTTGTGCAAGTTTTCTTTCCTCCTTTTCAATTTCTTTTGGTCAGTCGGTACCGGTGAAAGAATGGGACAAAAGTTTCGGTGGTGCAAAGCATGATGAGATGTACACCATCATTCAAACGAACGACGGCGGTTACCTGCTTGGCGGTGATTCCGATTCTCCGATAGGTGGTGAAAAGTCTCAAGGTACGCAGGGACTCAACGATTTTTGGGTCGTAAAGACAGATGCATCAGGCAACAAAGAATGGGATAAACGTTTTGGCGGAAACTCCAAAGAAGAAATGTTTACACTGCTGCAAACCCCTGATAACGGTTACATTCTTGGTGGCTGGTCGATGTCGAATATTAACGGCGATCAGACACAGGCAAGCCGCGGCAGCAGTGACTATTGGATTGTTAAAATTGATGAAAATGGTAACAAGCTCTGGGACAAACGTTATGGCGGACCCGGTGAAGATGAATTAAGGTCTATGGCACCAACAAGCGATGGAGGATTCATCTTTGCGGGAGAATCAACTTCCGGTATCGGAGGCGAGAAGACAGGAACCAATCGCGGAGGATATGATGTATGGATCGTAAAAGCGGACGGTGATGGCAACCTGCAGTGGGAGGCATCTTATGGCGGTGTTTTAGACGACCGGTTAAATGCTATTCAGCAAACGGCAGATGGCGGTTATATTATTGGTTCATGGACTATTTCCCCTGCAGGATTTGATGTAACACAATCGGGCAGAGGTTCCACCGACATGTGGCTTATCAAGACTGATGTAAATGGCGTGAAGCAATGGGACGGCCGATATGGTGGTAACGATAATGAATATTTATATGCATTAGATCAGACAAATGACGGTGGATTTGTATTAGGCGGATATACACGTTCGAATGTAAGCGGGGAAGTTACAATACCTGGTAAGGGTGGTTTTGATTTTTGGATTGTTAAAACGGATGCCAATGGCGTAAAACAATGGGACAAACGTTACGGAGGAACAAAGGATGAAAAAGGAAAATCAATTTACACCACCACTGATGGCGGATTTATTATGGGAGGATGGTCTGAATCAGACATCAATGAAGATAAAACGCAGAACACAAAAGGATCGGTTGATTATTGGGTAATGAAAATGGATATGAATGGCAATAAGCTCTGGGATCTTGATTTTGGCGCCAACAATGAAGAGCGGTTGCATGATATTCCTCAGACCAGTGATGGAGGTTTTATTATTGGTGGTCACTCCTATTCAGGCAAAGGAGGTGATAAAACACAACCAAATTTTGGCATCGATGATTTTTGGATTGTTAAACTTTCCGGTACCGCTGCTAACGACACTTTTTATGCAGATACTGATGGCGACGGATTTGGAAATGTTGCTGCAGATACGATTGCTTTAATTGCACCAGCAGGTTTTGTAAGCAACAGCACGGACTGTAACGATGCTGATGCTGCGATTAATCCTGATGCGATTGAAAAATGTAACGCGAATATCGACGACAACTGTAACGGACTTGCCGATGATTCAGACCTTACTGTAACAGGTCAGATCAGTTATTATATTGACAACGATCTGGATTCCTTTGGGTCAGGTATGGCATTGCATGCCTGCATTCAACCAGAAGGTACCGCTTTGGAAAACGACGATTGTAATAACAACAATGCTGCGATTTATCCTGGTGCAGTTGAAATATGTAATGCCGGTGTGGATGACAACTGTGATGGATTGTCAGATGATGCTGATCCGTCCATTACCGGACAAGGAACTTATTATACTGATAACGATCAGGATGCATATGGAACCGGCGAAATCATTCTTGCTTGTGTGCAACCTGCCGGAACTGCTGTGTCTGCCGGCGACTGCAACGATGGCAATGCAGCTATTAATCCCGGCGCATTTGATCTTTGCAATGGCATTGATGACAATTGTGACACTGTTACCGATGAGAATCCAATGGCTGTACCCATTGTAGAGCCCTCAGGCACTATTAATGCCTGCACCGGCGTGGAGGTGATATTAACCACCGCTTTAAGTTCTTCTTTAACCTATCAATGGTACAGGAATGTTACACCACAGGAAGGTGCAACCAACAATACTTTTTCAACCACTAAGTCAGGCAGTTTCCTCGTGAAGGTAAGCACCATTCCGGGGTGCGAAGCATCCTCAGCATTCACGATTATTAACCGTTTCAATTTCCCTAATGCGAAGATTACAGCACTTGGCAATCTGAATATTTGCGAAACAGGTTCGGTAGATCTGCAGGCAAATTCAGGAACAGGCCTTTCCTATCAATGGATAAAGGGCAGCAAGCTTGTAGATGGTGCCACCAATATAATTTATACCGCTACCGCGAAAGGCAACTATAAAGTTACGGTAACGAATGAAGCAGGCTGTAGTAAGACATCCGGCACTACCAAGGTCACGAAAGCCTGCAAAGAAGCAACACCACTTGATGTTGCCGCTGAAGGTTCCATGTCCATCTATCCGAATCCTGCAGATAATCATATGGTGATTGATCTTAAACTTCAACAGGCACTCAACGAAGAAGCAACTATTGAATTGATAGATCTGTTGGGACGTGTTGTGCAATCAACGAAAACAATGGTGGCTGATGGTAGTTTACAATATGATTTACTGCTCAATAGCAAAATAGTGGCAGGTACATATCTGGTAAAAGTAATCATCAGTGATCAGTTGCTGGTGAAGACGGTGGTGGTAAAGTAGAACAAATTGTTACATTGTTAAATGGCTAAATGGTAGCGGCGAAGCCGGTGAAAATTCCGACTCACGCACCTGATTATTCAGTGGGGCAACTTGCTAAAAGATTGAATACAATTAACCCGCGTATAAAACAGCAATGAATGTATAAGCTGCATTGGCTTTACTAAAGCAGTTCATCACGCTCTTTCTTTAGTGCGCGCATCATTTCTGAAAAACTTTGCTTACGGAGAAAGGCATTGATGGCCTGCGCAATTCGCTTTTCTTTAGTAGGTGCTGCCCTTGCTTCTTCAATCCATTTAGAATAGTAATGCTGATGAGAAGGAGCCAAGGTTTTGAAATAACTCATGGCATCCGGATCATCCGCAAGACAACTCATGAGTGCAGGTGAAAGACGCAAAGGTTTTTCATCCACTTCTAATTGCACCCTCAGCTTTTCACCTTTGCGCACACCGAGTTGCTTTCGCATGGTTCCATTCAACGGCAGAATAAAATTACCGTTGCCCATCGGAAGCAATGCCGCCTGCTTAATAGCATACTCATTCAGCTTGCCTTTTACACGGAATGATTTCTTATTACCGGGTTTCAGTTTGCCTGCTTTGGCAGCAGGAATTTCAATATACGTCCAACCGGTTTTTTCACCTTGCTGATCAAACTTTAATACGATGGCCGTGAATTGAATCATCTTGTTTTGCTGCAAATTTTAGCAATACAATCGGGTCGTGCAAGTGGTGGGGAATTGTTGCATTGTTAAATGGCTAAATGGTTGCGGCGAAGCAGGAGAACAACCTCATCAAACAATCAAAACGTATAAATTTCACATCTTAAATTATTACCTTGTAAAAACATTCTACGTACGCAACATGTCACTAAAAATTATCGGTACCGGCCTTGGGCGCACCGGAACACATTCTCTGAAACTGGCACTCGAAGAACTCGGTTTTTCAAAATGCTATCACATGGAAAACCTGATGGAGCAACCTGATGATATTTATTACTGGGAAGATGCAAGGGCAGGGAAACCTGTGGATTGGGATACACTGTTTACCGGTTATCAGGCAGCAGTAGACATTCCTGCTTTTATTTATCACAAGGAGTTGCTTCAGAAATATCCTGACGCAAAAATGATTCACACCACGCGTGATCCGGAAAGCTGGTATAAAAGTTTCGGTGACACCATCATCAGAGCAACCCGTCCTTCTTTCGGACGCATCCTCGGCATGATGGTGAGAATGCCTTTCTCACCAAAGCTTCGCGGACAACTGCGTGTATTTAAGTTCGCGGGTAAATTTATGAAAACCCTTTTCCCTGCCGGTTTTGATAACAAAGAAAAAACCATTGCAGCATTTCATGAATGGAACCGCAATGTGCTTGCTTCCATTCCGAAAGAAAAAATACTGGTGTTTGATGCCAGGCAGGGTTGGGAGCCGTTGTGTCGGTTTTTAAATGTGCCGGTTCCGGATAAACCTTTTCCGCATTCAAATACTACAGTGGATTTCAATAGCAGGAAGATTTGAACACGTAACAATTCCGGTTATGCTACTCAACCCGGACGTTTTGCTGAGAAAGCATTTTTTTAATTTGAATGACTTCACTATTTCCAAAGTTAATTTTATTTCTTCTCAGCCATGGACTTCGCTTCCATCTTGTCCACTACATTTCCTCCATTTGGTTTTTCCCGCAAAGAAGCAAAACACGCAAAGTTAAATGCCCTTCTTTCCTTTGCGACGCTACGACGCTGCGAGCGTCACTTTTTTAAACATTTTGGTAGTGAATTCAGTCCTGTGATCAGTAAACAAACCGTGGTGATCTGTCTTTGTATTTTGCTAATCGTTAAGATAGCCTGAACAGTTATTTTAATAATGTGTCATGCGCCTCTTCTATCCAAATGTCAGATGCTCCTGATAAAAGAGCGCTTGAAAGCGATTAAAATTTCACCATGCGCAACTCCTCCGGTTTGTTTCCCATCGTATAATGGAGCAAATAAATTCCAGCCTTTAAATCCTCCGCATTAATTATGGTAGCACCCTCCATTGTTTCCTGACGATACACTTCTTTCCCCATTACATCATATACTATCAGCAGCCCACCGGTTTTTGTGCCCTGGATCGTAAGCTCATTATTGAACGGATTGGGATAGGCAGTGATCGCAAGCGGGTCTGTTCTGAAATCAACTGCTTCAATGTTTGAATACGAATGCTGACCATCATAATCAGTTTGTTTCAGCCGGTAATAATTAATGCCTGCACCAGGATGTTCATCGGTGAAGAAATAATTCAGGATCTCTTTTGAAGTGCCCGCGCCGTTTACGTCACCGATGCTTTCGAAGTCAATGGCATTGCTGCTTCTTTCCAGAGAAAAATAATCGTTGTTGACTTCAGAGGCCGTGCTCCATGCTAACAATACTTCTTTGGATTGCTGCTTTGCCGTAAATGAAAAAAGTTCAATCGGCAGTGTGAGGCACGTATTCATGAGAATAGAAACCGTGCTGCCACTGTTGGTAACGGCAATATCAGGACGCCCGTCACCATCAAAATCATCAATGCCCAAATCGTAGGAAATGCCGGCGGATAGGTCAACCCTGGTGGCAAAGGAGATAGCGCCTGACGCACTTGTGTTTTTAAATACACTGGTTTTATTCAGTGTATAATTTCCAACCGCGATATCCGGCTTGCCATCTCCGTCGAGGTCACCAAAGGCAACACCATAGTGCGTCATGGTGCCGGCCATGGTAGCGAAATCCTGTTTGGTGGCGAATGAAATTGTTCCGGGCAATGACGTATTGCGATAAACGGCCAGTGTGGCAACATCACGGTTTACCACTGCAATATCTGCCTTGCCATCACCATCAAGGTCGCCGATGTGCACGAAATACGGAACGGTGCCCGGCGCAAAATCCTGACGTGTTGCAAAAGAAATCGCTCCGGGCGAACTGGTATTCCTGAACACCGACATCGTATTGCTGGTGAAAGCCGTAATCACCACATCAGGTTTTCCATCGCCATCCAAATCACCCACATCAATTTTATGTGGTTGTGAAGTAGTGGTAAAACTTACACCGGCGGCAAAAGAAATATTTCCAACACCGCTACTTGTATTTCTTAAAACCCAAAGACAGTTGCCGGACCAATGCACAGAAAGCAGATCCGGTTTACCATCACCATCAATGTCAATCACTTTGTTTCCGTTTCCCTGTCCGGATGATGCGGTGAAATCAACCCGTGTGGCAAAAGAGATTGCGCCGGGCGTGCTGGTGTTGCGATAGACAGAAACAAAAGTGCCGCCGCCATTGCCTCCCAATGCAACATCCGGTTTGCCGTCGCCATCAAAATCACCGATGGAAACTTCATTAGGTTGTCCGCCCGAAGCCCACGGAAAAGTAACCTTCGCAGCAAACGAAATGGTGCCGGGCGTGCTGGTGTTCCTGGTGACCGCTAGTACATTGTTGAAATAATCAGGAATGATCAGGTCGGGCTTTCCGTCAAGATCCATGTCGCAGATTTCGACATTCTGTGAACCACCTTGTACTACTACCGCCGCCGCAAACGTGGAGGCCGTGCTGCACAGTGTAGTCACATTAAACGGTTTCGCGGAATACGCGGTGAGGTTGGTGCTGAGATTTGTAACCGTGATATACTGATAGTTGACACCGTATGGAACAGTTACCGTAAGCGACGTGGCTGTTGCAGCCGATACACTTGCCATCGTTGCGCCGAAGAATACAATGTTGCTGGTAGTAGTGGTATTGAATCCTGTGCCCGTGATGGTAACGGTGGTGCCCACAGAACCTGACGTTGGGGAAAAGGAACTGATCGTTTGTGCATTCAACCTGAAACCACACAGCATGACAACAAGTAGCAATACCATGCTTTTCAAAAAAGCAGTATGGATTGTTGTCATGATTTTTACTTTAAATACTGCAACAAAATTAATCCGGAGCGTAGTGTGAAATACTGATGAATGTCATGGTTTGAGATAGGGTTGGGGCGATAAGCCGTAAGGACTTTCAATCGGATTGAACGCCATCATTTAATCAATGCTCAAATGCACTTGATTTAATTTCCCCGTTGCTGATGACTACCTGTGAATTTTCGGGAAGGAGATCCCATTCTTCCTGGTAGTTGCCAATGGGTTCGGAGACGAGACAGGAAGCGAAGTCGCCGAGTTTTCTTTCTATGGCCGGATTCAACTGTTTGAGTTCTTCCACGCTGGGGCTTATGTACAAGGTGGGTCCTTTCCCATTGCTTCCATAACGGAATCCCCAGAGTGTTTTACCGTCGGAAATACCGAGCGTCATCCACACGGCTTCTTCCACGCCCTGTTTTTTGGCAGTGGACTCCACCACCCGCACCATTTTTGAAATGGCACCCACAGTATCTGTCTCCAATCCGTAAGTGAGCGCGAGGTGAAACATCAGCTCCGAATCAGTAGTGCCTAAAATGTTTTCAAAATATTTTTCACCCACCATTGCCATCAAAGCCTGCCGGATCTTCCCAAATTCCGCAATCTGACCATTGTGCAAAAACAACCATTGCTTATAGCGGAAAGGATGACAGTTGGTTTCCTGAATAGTGGCGAGTGACGTAGCACGCACATGCGCCATGAACAACGGCGATTCAATGTGCGCTGCCAGATCAAGCAGGTTGGTATCGTTCCAGGCAGGACGAATGCTGCGGAAGAGTCCGGGAAAAGGTTGCTTGTCGTACCAGCCCATGCCAAAGCCATCGCCGTTGGTGGGAGTACGTGGTGCCCGTGCATGCAAACTCTGATGGATGAGATTGTCTTTGGGCTTGATGATCAGATCACCCATCAGTATCGGAGCTCCGGTGTATGCCAGCCATCTGCACATGATTCGGAAAGTTACTGATTAATTTGTCCATTAAGGAATCAGGCATTGCTAAAGCAACCGGCAATTGATGAAAAATAGTTTGAAAAGATAATTTAGCTGTAGGGAACAATGGTAATTTGAAACCACCGCACAGGATCTTTTACTTTTAAAATCACCTTGTGAAATTCAATCTGTCATGCAAGGTATTCTTCGGCGAAACAGGTACTTTTGCTACCCTTTTACAACTATGAACAACTTCTCCTACATTTCCAATGCCGAGCCGGCATATATTGAATCGCTTTACGAGGATTTCAAAAAAGATCCCTCCACTGTTGAGGTGGAATGGAAAAAATTTTTCGAAGGATTTGACTTCGCCGTAAGCAATTTTTCTTCGAATGGAAATACTGCTGTTGCAGAAGTGTTGACAGCGCAACCGTTGGAAAGCAAGACTGCCGCTGAAACTCTTTCTTCAGCGCAAAAAGAAATTCCTGTTCCTGCCGCGTCACCATCAGCAAGTGCCGCCACAGATATGGCCCGTGAGTTCGGTGTGTACCAGCTCATCAATGCCTACCGTGAAAAAGCACATTTGATCAGCAATACCAATCCGATCCGCAAACGGAAAGACCGCCACGCCAACCTTGAACTTCATTTTTTCGGATTGTCTGATGCTGACCTGCAACAGGAATATTTTGCCGGAGAATTTATCGGGCTTGGTAAAACCACCTTGCAAAAGATACTTGATCAATTGCAGAAAATTTACTGCCGCTCCATCGGCATCGAATACACTTACCTCGTTGAACCGGATGAACTCAAGTGGCTGAAAGAAAGATTTGAAAGCGGCTATGCCAACCTGCGTTTTTCACCCGATCAGAAAAAAAGAATCCTGGAGAAACTGAATGATGCCGTGGTGTTTGAAAAATTTCTGGGTACAAAATATGTAGGCCAGAAACGGTTTTCACTGGAAGGTGGTGAAACAACTATTGCGGCATTGGATGCCATCATCAATAAAGCGGCTGCTTCAGGAGTGCATGAAATCACGATGGGAATGGCACATCGCGGAAGACTGAATGTGCTGGCCAACATCATGGGAAAAACGTATGAAAATATTTTTAATGAATTTGAAGGCAATGTAAATCCCGACACTACGATGGGCGACGGTGATGTGAAATATCATCTCGGTTATTCTTCCGAAGTCGACACCACCGCGGGAAAGAAAATTTATTTAAAACTTTCTCCGAATCCATCCCACCTCGAAGCGGTAAATCCGGTGGTGAGCGGATTTACGCGTGCCAAAGCGGATACGCTGTATGGCGGAGAATATGATTCTATCATGCCGGTAATCATTCATGGTGATGCCGCAGTGGCAGGACAAGGGGTGGTGTATGAATGTTTGCAGATGTCGTTACTGAATGGCTATTCTACGGGCGGATCCGTACACTTCGTGATCAACAACCAGATTGGATTCACTACCGACTTCGATGATGCGCGCACTTCAAACTATTGCACCAGTTATGCGGCAACGGTAATGGCGCCGGTGATGCATGTGAATGGCGATGATCCGGAAGCAGTGGTGTTTGCCGTAGAGCTGGCCGTTGAATACCGGCAACGCTTCAACAAAGATATTTTTGTTGACATGGTGTGCTACCGCCGGTATGGACACAATGAAGGTGATGATCCAAAATTCACGCAACCAAAAATGTATGAGGCTATTTCAAAACATCAGAATCCGCGGGAAGTGTATACAAAAATACTGATGGACCGTGGTGATATTGATGCTGAGATGGCGAAGGAAATGGACAAGAGTTTCTGGAAGCAACTGCAGGATCGTTTGGATTTTGTGAAGCAAAACCCATTGCCGTATACTTACCAGGAACCGGAATTGGCCTGGAAAAAACTGCGCAAATCGAAGCCGGAAGATTTTGATGCTTCACCTGAAACTGCTGTAACAGCAGAAACACTTTCGTTGATTGCAAAAAAGATCACACATATTCCGGAAGGATTTGATCCGTTGAAAAAGATTGAACAAATTTTACAACGGGGCAAAGATTTTTTTGACAAGGATCATAAAATTGACTGGGCCTGGGGAGAGCTGATGGCGTACGCTTCTTTATTGCTCGAAGGTCATGATGTACGGCTCAGCGGACAAGATACCATCCGTGGCACGTTTTCACATCGTCATGCAATAATTTATGATGAAACAAATAACAAAGGTTACAACCGGTTAAGTGAATTGAATGAAAAGCAGGGAAAATTCATGATCTATAATTCGCTGCTTTCTGAATTTGCAGTGTTGGGTTTTGAATTCGGTTATGCATTGGCGAATCCGCAAACGCTTACCATCTGGGAAGCACAATTCGGTGATTTCAGCAATGGCGCGCAAACGATTATTGATCAGTTCATTATTGCTTCCGAAAGCAAATGGCAACGCATGAGCGGGCTCACGATGTTGCTGCCACATGGTTATGAAGGGCAGGGACCGGAACACTCGAGCGCACGGCTGGAAAGATTTCTGCAGCAATCGGCAGAATACAACATGGCGGTGGTAAATATTTCAACACCTGCTAATTTCTTTCATGCGTTGCGCCGGCAGTTGTACCGGCCATTCCGCAAGCCGTTGATTGTAATGAGTCCGAAGAGTTTGCTGCGCCATCCGAAATGTGTGAGTGACTGGAGTGAAATGACGAAAGGCGGATTTCGTGAATTGATAGACGATGCAACAATTACCGATGCAGGCAAAGTGCGCCGTGTATTGCTATGCTCCGGAAAAATTTATTACGATTTGCTGGAAAGACAGGAAAAAGAAAAGCGCGATGATATTGCTATTGTGCGCATTGAACAACTGGCGCCGCTACCTCAAAAACAATTAGATGCTATTACTGCAAAATATAAACCGGCCCGTTTCATCTGGGTGCAGGAAGAACCTTACAATATGGGCGCTTATGCATTTCTGAAAATGAACTGGAAGAATACAGAGTTGTTCGGCATCACGCGAAAAGCAAGCGCATCACCCGCCACCGGCTTTTCGAAATTGCATGCAAAGGAGCAGTTGGAAATTATTGATAAGGCGTTTGAAAAGGGATAATGTTATTTATCTCTGCATCCTTTCAAGCAGCTTTACTACTTCCTCCGCGCATCCCCACGAAACAGTAAATCCTGATCCGCCATGTCCGTAATTGTGAATGAGTGATTTATCCTTTTCAATTTCCACACGCATATCTGCACGAAAAGGACGCAAACCGGCCCAGCTATCTATGAGTGTGGCTGATTGCAAGTGCGGTTCGAGGGCCATGCAGCGTTCAAGAACTTTTTGAAGCATTGCCGGTTCAGTAACTTCTTCCGCACAATTCATTTCATAAGTTCCGCCACAGATACAACCATCGTCACGGTACACAATGTAGGTTGGTGAAAAATCTTCCAGTATAATCCGGTGCAGGTTTTCTGTTTTCAATAATGCGATTTGTCCGCGGACAGGAATTAGCTGTTCATCATTTGCCAATTCACGGGATGCCAGGCCCGTGCAATTGATAACAATGGTTGCGTTATCCATCAATTCATTGAGTGATGTAATGGAGTGCTGCATAATTTTTCCGCCACCCGAAATGAATGCATCCAATAAATAAGGCAGATACAGCGGTGTTTCAATCAATGGAACCTGAATGTACCAGCCACTGTCAAAGCCACCACGCAGTTCTTCTTTCCGCAAGGGTCGAAATCTTTCTGCACGCAATGTTGTCCTGATGCGCTGTTCAATGTCATTTACTTCATTTCCAAGTTTAATAATGGGTGCCATATGAACACCACTGCTTTCCACTTCGGCAAGTGCTTCAAATTTTTTATAGGAAAACATGCTCCAGTCAAGTATCTGTTCACTGTCGCGCACATGATAAGGAAACCAGAAAGCAGCGGCTTTGTTAGAAGTAGTTTGTTGCGGTAAATCACGCGTTATGATTTTTACGCGGTATCCTTCTTCCAACAATCGAATGCCGGTTGTTAGTCCGATCACTCCGCAGCCCGCGATGGTGATATTTTTTTTCATGATAAGAAAATCTGTTAAAAATATATTTCGACTTGCCCTTCGACAGGCTCAGGGTACACCTTCGACAGGCTCAGGGTACACCTTCGACAAGTGCAGGGAACGGCCAATGCTCCCTGAGCCATTCGAAGGGCATGATGACCGCTCAGAAATTATCAAACATTCATTTCATTTTTTTTCTTCTACTAAATCATCTCCCAATTCAATCACCTTATTGATCAGCACATCAAAATCTTCTCTTTGTGTTCTGTGATTGGTGTTGGCCACACGCAGTGCATATTTTCCATGCAACACTGTATAAGAAGGAACCGCAACACCACTTTCATGCAATCGAAGCAGCAATTCTTTGTTCAACGCATTCAACTGCTCCTCATTTTTTGAAGCAATGATATAGCGAAAGCAGAGTATGTTCATAGGCGCCGGCGCAAGTAATTCCAGCTTTTTGTTTGCCACTACCAACGCTTTGAGGTATTGCACCTGTTCCACATTCTGCGTCACCAGTCTGCCGAATTTTTTAATGCCATGTTCCTTCATGCTCATCCAGATCTTCAGTGCTTTAAATCCGCGTGAAAGCTCTACTCCATAATCACTGAACCAGATGTCGCCGGCAGCAACACCACGATCTTCATGCGCCAGGTAATCAGCATGCATGGAGAAGGTCTGATAATGCTGCATTCCTTTTCTTACCAATATGCAACCGGCTTCATACGGAATATACATCCACTTGTGTAAATCGAATGCGATGGAATCAGCACGCTCCATTCCTTTTATAACATGATGATATTTTTCGGATAGCGCCAGCATCGCGCCAATGGCACCATCCACATGAAACCATAGATTTTCTTTTTCACAGATGTCAGCAATGGCATTCAGATCATCCACTGCGCCCGTATTAACCGTGACAGCATTTCCAACAATACAAAACGGTTGCATTCCCGACTCACGATCTTTTTTAATTTGAACAGCAAGCGCATCCAGATCCATTTCATACTGATCATTCACCGGAATCAACCGAAGCGAATCACTTCCCAATCCCAATAACTCGACTGCCTTATTTGTACAGTTATGCACTTCTGAAGATGCATACACCAGCATTCTTTTCTTCGAACCATAAACTCCTTCCTTTCTCAAATCAAAATCCGCCTTTACAAACCGTGCTACTGTAATACCAATGAGGTTGGCCATCGATCCGCCGCTGACCACCAGCCCGCTTGCTGCATCTGGAAATCCAAAAAGTTTTTTGAACCAGTTGATCACCTGCGTCTCCACCCGGCCACCCATCTGATTTCCGCCACCCTGATTAAGATTGATCCCAGATGCAAGCATGTCGGCGAGCATTGCAGAAGAAGATCCATTTCCCATCACCCAACCCCAAAAACGCGGGTGAATATTCCCGGTAGGAAACGGAAGGATGTATTGTTTGAATTCATCGTACACCTTTTCAAGTGCCATACCATCGAACGGAATGCCGGCATTAAAATGTTGTTTGGCCCGTTCAGAAGGTGGTTGCCAGGTTGCACGGTCGCGGACTGTTTGCAGAAACTGCATCATATCGTTTACCATTTCAACACCCAGCGCTTTATTGGCCGACCAATCTGAAGGATCGAGTGTTTCTTCAGTGTAAGTTAAAGAGTCGCGTTGCATACCGCTTTATTTTGTGCAACGTAAAAATATTGATATTCAGGAGGAGACAAAAAAAAGGATGCACGTTAACACGCACACCCTTGCAGATTGAAATAAATATTCTGTCAGAAGCCGAAGAGCAAGCCGGCATTCAAGGAAAGATTACCATTGTGGTTTTTGGTATCATCGAATTCACTTTGTGTAACATCTGATAATCCCTGGTAGTAGGTGACGTCAGTATTCAACCAGAGTTTTTCAATCAACCTGATGTTCAAACCTAAACCACCATGCACCCCTGCATCAAAACTATTGGTGAGGTCTTTAACATCGGTGCCTTCGGATTTGGATGCAAGTAATACACCAATGGTGGGGCCGAGAAATATTTTAGGACGAATGGCATGACCATATTCACCAAAGAAATAGATGAGGCGAAAAGGAAGACGGATATAGCTGGTGTTCCAATCAGTCACCGTTTTTACATTGTTAGATTCCGTTTGGATGGAAGTGCCTTCCATCGAATATTTTAAATCTGCGCCCAGGCCCAAATGTGATTCAGTAGAATAAACGAAGGAAGCTCCTATATTAAATCCGCCATGAAAAGTATGCATGGTTGAATCCGGTAAATCGCCACTGATCCAGGAATGCTGAAAACCAACTGAAGGACCTATAGAAATATTTTGCGCATTTGCGCCGGTAATGAAAGCAAGTAAGGCAAAGGTGATGGTGATGATAAATTTCATTTTTGATTTGTTTAGTGAGTAATAACTGCTGCTCACTTTACAAAGCAAGTGCCATCGCTAAAATGATTGTAACTACATTAAATGTTCAGTATTCAGCATTCAGATGCATGATTCGTATAAAAAACACTGAGCAAATTATACTCAGGTTGAGGAGAATTTTGCCCCGTATGAAGGAAATCTGAAAATTATTCTTTCACAATTTTTTTAACTGCTTGCAAAACTCCGTTAGAAGTTATGGTTAAAAAATAAACGCCTTTTGGCAGGAATGAACCCAATTCAATAGTGGTGGGCGGCGATTGAACAAACAACATTTGCTGCCCTAATAAATTAGTGATGCACAGGTCGTATTGGTTTTCCGTTGAAAGCTTAAGCGTAAATGCATTTGTAAAAGGATTGGGGAAAACATCGTATGAAGCGGCTGAATCATTCATAGCAGTTGCCGCCTCTTTACACGTTATGGTCACCGTGGTGGCCGCAGAGGTTTTGAAACAACCCGTTGAATTTTTGGTAACCTTCACTTTATAATTTCCTGAAAGTGTTGCAGCGTAAGTAATATTGGTTGCACCGCTGAGATTGCTTCCATTCCTGGTCCATTGATAAGTGAAACCGCTTCCTGAATTCGCAGTCAACAGTGTGCTACCTCCGGCGCACATAGTCACGGTACCTGCAGGACTGATCGTGGCAACAGGATTTGAATTTTGTGTGACAACAATTGTGTTTGAAGTTGATGTGCCGCATAATCCAACAACTGTTACATTATAATTTCCTGTTGTGGAAGCAATGTATGTGGCCGTTGTTGCACTGCTGATATTCACATTGTTTTTCTTCCACTGGTAGGTTACGCTGCCGACTGAAGATGCAGTTAACACAACGCTTCCTCCTTTACAAAAAGTAACAGGTCCTCCCGCAGAAACGGTTACCGAAGGTGCGACACATGCACTTCCCACCCGCATACCGTGACCAAAACTGGTAACCCATACTTCACCTGTAACAAATGGATTGAAGTAAACACGTTCGGGTTGCCGGAAAGGATAGCTTGCAACCTGACTGAACAATGGTGTGGCATCGTTCACATTGTCGCAAGACCAAAGTCCTTGTGTTTCTGTTGTCATGTAAATACGGTTTGCATTTGCAGGATCGAACGTGATGGAAGTAACACGGTCTGTTGAATTTATTTTTGTCCAGTTGGCTCCTCTGTTGGTGGTTTTATACAAACCGCCTCCTGCATTATTCACCGCAGTGCTGCCCCATCCTTTGAACACCCCGACATACCAGGTGTTTTGATTCGCATCATTCGGATCGAGCACGATGTCCTTGCACCAATAAAACATTCCTGGATTAACGCTCAAATCTGTCCATGAATTTCCATCATACATAAATACACCGGAACTGGGCGTGAAGGCACCGGCAGCATCTCTTCTTGCTGAATACGTACACAACACTTTTCCATCATTCAATGCAATCACCGTGGCAGGATGACCTTCTGTTCTGGGTGGTGCCGGAAGTTGCGTCCAGGTGGAAGCAGCATTGTTTTGCAGGTTGATGCATTTATAAATTCCGCCAAGGTTACTGGCGTGATTGATCACACTTGCATATATCGTATTGGGATTGTTGGGATCCAGCGACAACCAGAAAACAGGATGACTGAAATCATGCAGCAGTAACCACGTCAATCCATTGTCTGTTGAATAAATAATTTTTCCGGAATTCGAAACATCCAATGTTGCATCCTGCAAGCGGGTACTTTGATACATGTCGTGAATAGTGGAAAGTGCTGCATACAAATATCCGTTGGAAGGATTGCGCACAATGCGATAGGTGCTGTTTTGATCATTGCCTGTATAATTGAAATTCCAGGAAGCACCGCCGTCGTTGCTGCGCACACCTTTGATATCAGAAAATCCTGCCCACAAATTATTCTGATCAACCCACATCACCTGCCAGCAGGTTGTGTTTTCCAATCCGATACCATGATAACTTTTCCCTTTGGGCGTGGAAACTCCGGCGGCATTCTGATCGGCGGCATTTACGTAAGCCTGTTTCCAGGTAACACCAGCATCGCCGGATTTATGAACGTAACCGAAATCAGTGCAAATAATTTTAGACGCATCATACTTTGCAACGCTGAGTCCGAAAAATACTTCCGCATAACCCCAATCGCGATCACCGCTGCTGCCACACCAACCTGTGTTGATGCTGATATTTCCTTGTGCATTGAACACATGTGTCCATGCATTTCCGCCGTCAGCGGTTTTTAATACATTGGGATAACCAGAAGTATTGCTTCCCGACAAGTAACAAGTATTGATGTCATTTTCCGCCATGCCCACGACCATCGGAAAGTCCACATTCAGATTGAGGCCTGTTTGCTTTTGAATCCAATTACCAGCACCGTAATCAAGTGCATATACGCCTTTTGCAAACTGCCAGTAGTCATAACCGGGAAATCCTGCATAGATGTTTCCTTTGGTGGCAGTCAATACAAAAAAACGAGTGGTGCTTCCCACTTTTGCTCCTGCGAAAGAATACATCGCATTGGTAGTGGGAATACCGGTGGCTGTATTCAATGAAAAGGAAGTTCCACCATTTGTTGAAACATACAATCCATCATTGGTGCCGATATAAATGTTGTTGCCATCGAAAAATGCACCGGCCAGCACAATCCCGCTTCCACTGTTGTTAGCATTGTGGATGAGTGTGAAGCTGCTTCCTCCATTTAGAGTTATATAAAGTTGGCTGTAATAACTCATCACCATTATGTCAGGGTTATCATAATTTGCATAGAGATAATAGACATATTCGGAGTTGTCCGGATTACCTGACAAAGTATTCCATGTTTGTCCGCCGTCCGTACTTTTCACAGGCACCGCAAGATCATCTGCATCCTGAATGCTATACAGAATGCTTGCATTATTCGTGAAGCGGATCACACCGTTTGGTCCGCTTTGAATTTTTTTATAATCAAGAATAGAATAGCTGTTTCCAAAATCTGTGGTGTGAAAATATTCACTCATGTCGCAGGCTACGTAATATTCATTTGTATTTGCAGGATTGATGGAAGGATTAAAAAGCGCACCACCACCACCCGGACCTACACTGTTCCAGGAAGCAGGAATTTGGGAGAAAGAGGCCGCGGAAAGCAGCATCAGGAGGAGGAGGAGTTGGTTTTTCATAAAATTATTTTTTTGATGAAAGAAGATAAAGTCATACAAAGAATGTTTACGGCAATTTTCGTGGCGTTACGTGCTAAATGGTTGTTGCATGCATTGCCACGGAGGCATGAAAATGCACGGAGATTAACAGGATGCGTAAATTTTGTCGTGGAGCTCACTAGAAACAAAATGCTGAATGCTCTTACGCAAAAGAACAGCCGGTGTTACAACAACGATTGCTGAAGGAAACGGATGATCTGAAGGAAATCGCGGTTGTCAATTCCGTGTGGTTCCGAGCAACCTGAAACATTTGAGGAACAACTCAGCATCGTGCGAGGTGGTATAATCTTTTGCATACAACAGGTTGATGCGGGAAATAGCCGCATCATTGAGGTGTGTTGCTCTCAACTCGTCAAGCGGTGTGAGCACTCCGTCCCGCAAGAGCGGAAGCTGGAACTGTTGGTGTGTTCCGCCGGCATAACCAACCCAGCCTTTTTTTCCGCCAAGCACTTTGAAAATATTACCGATCAATCCAAGTGGATTTTTAATAATAAAAACATTGAGGGGCAAAGTGAGCAGCAGAAAAAGTGCAGTAGCCAGATCAAATAACCGTTTACTTCTTTTGTTAAAAGGGGTTGCGATAGCCAGTTTGATATCAATGGTGTATAATTCTCCCGGCGCATCTTTTGAATTGCTGCCAATGATGCTGAGTGAATCTTCCGGAACAATCTTGTATTCAAGATCAGGTCCGATGTTGGTCATCCATTCAATAATTTTTTGTGAAGAAATATCTTTCGAACAAAAAATCAGTTCTTCAATTTTATAGATGCGTGTAATCTCCGTCAACTGGTGCACCTCACCGAGGTGATGAGGGTTGTGATGATTTTCTGACTGAATAGAAACATAACCAATGTAATCGTTTTTAATTTTTGCCTGATTAAGCAACATTTCAACGCGTGATGTTTCTTCCCTGTTTCCCACAATAATCAGCTTCTTCTCCCGTGCTTCACCTAATCGCAAATTTTTGAACTTCACAAAGTGAATAAGCAACCGCAGTCCGATCATAGAGAACAGACCAAAGATGAATCCGAGGATGATCATGGCACGTGAGAAACGCATGGTCTCCGGCAGAAAGCCGTAGATTGCTGCTATCACAATGGTGCCGAAGAACAGTCCACGGATGATGCGCGCAGGCCTTGCATTTTTTTCATAGCCGCCACTGAAAAATACGGAGAGCTGCCAAATCAAAATATAACCGGGAATAATGAAGTAGATATATTCTTCCGGGTACGTAAGTCCTTCTGCCACCTTAACATTGTATTGCCAGTAGTTCTTGAGCAGTACCATGCCGCCATACATTGTAAGTGCGTCAACAATTGGCAGTACCCATCGTTTTATAAAAGAAGAGACGACAGATAATATAGCCCGAAGGTAAATGGCCACTTTTAACATCAGGATATAAATTCCTGCACCGCTGCTGCTGAAATGCTTCTGTGCAAAAATGATCATGGCCTGGTAAAACATACGGACATAATTCATCGTGCCCTTCTTCGTGCTTTCTCCCTTGTAATGAATGATACGCGTATCGGCGAAGTAATAATTTTTATAGCCTGCTTTCACAATACGATACGAAAGATCAATGTCTTCGCCATACATAAAGAAAGATTCATCGAGCCAGCCTGCTTTATCCAGCGCTGTTTTGCGGATGAACATGAAGGCACCAGCGAGCACATCCACTTCATGCGTTTCATTTTCTGAAAGATAACCGAGGTGATAGCCACCGAATATTTTTGAGTTTGGAAACAACCTTGATAATCCAAAGGCTTTATAAAATCCGACAGACGGCGATGGAAATCCGCGCTTCGATTCGGGAAGAAAATTTCCTTTGCCATCGAGCATCTTCACGCCGAGTGCTCCTGCCTCTTGATGCTCCTCCATAAACTGAAAGCATTTTTCAAAAGTGTCTTCTTCTACAATAGTATCGGGATTCAATAATAAAACATATTGACTTTTTGCTATCGCGATGCCCTGGTTGTTGGCTTTTGCAAACCCGACATTCTCACAGTTTTCTATGTAAATAACATCGGGAAATTTCTCCCGCATCATGTCGCCGGAACCATCAACAGAATTGTTATCGACCACAATAATTTCTGCTGATAAATGTCGCACAGCCTTCTTCACAGACAATAAAGCCTGTTCCAGAAAGAACCGGACATTGTAATTGACAATGATTACGGAAAGCTGAAGCATTGGCGAAAGTTAGCTGTAAACTTTTCCATACCAAAACAGCGCGCTTGAAAAGATATTGTTGCGCTTCTCTTATACTGATTGTTACATCAACGCTGCTTACAAAATGGGGCAATGGCTAAATAGTTAAATGGTTGCGCGAAGCGGGAATAGTCGTACAAAACAACAAACGACTAAGGACTCACGACTAACTACTCGCTACTCTTTACGCACTATTCCCCACTCCTCACCAGATAATTCTCATACGGCATCCTTGTAGCAATAGACCGTGCCAGCGTAATATCATCTACATATTCCAGCTCGCCACCAAATGAAATGCCGCGTGCTATGCTGGTGATCTTAACAGGAAGTGACTGTAGTTTTTTCGAGAGATAGAAAATAGTTGTGTCGCCTTCAATGGTAGGATTCAATGCCATAATTACTTCTTTGATCTCACCTGCTTTGCACCTTTCGCCCAGGGAATCAATATTCAATTCTTCCGGTCCGATTCCTTCCAGCGGACTTATTACACCACCTAAAACATGATACAAGCCATTATATTGATTGGTGGATTCAATCGCAATCACATCGCGGATATTTTCTACTACACATACCAGCGAATGATTACGTTTCGGGCTTTCACAAATGCTGCACAACTCATGATCTGAAATGTTGTGGCAGTTTTTACAGAACCGAATCTCCTTGCGCATGCGCACAATCGCATCACCGAATTGCTCTACAGCAGCTACATCCTGTTTCAACAGGTGCAACACCAATCGTAAGGCCGTCTTTTTTCCAATGCCCGGCAATTTCTCAAATGCGGTAACGGCTTGCTCTATAAGTTTAGAAGGAAAATTCATGGGCTTCAAAAATAGAATTTATCATCAAAAGGTTGGTGTTTCCAACATGCCTTCGTTAAAAGCCCTCAACTCGTTCCTTTATTTCAAGATTTCGTTTTCGCTATTTCAGAGATAAAATTTAGTTTTGAGAAACTAAAATCCAAAATCATGAGAAAAACTTTACTTTTTTTAATTGCCACTTTTTTCCTTGCAGCGAATGTTTCTGCGCAATGGATTGAACAAGTTACCGGCCTCTCTGTAAATAGGGCAGTTAACCAGATTGTAATTACAAGTCAGAATACTGCCTGGGTTTCTGCTTTTGATGCTGCAGCAGGCGCTAATGTGCGTGACTATTCAAGAACGACAGATGGTGGAGCAACATGGACGGCAGGTACAGTTTCTGCAGCACCAACCTCTTACAATTGGTCTTGCCTTGCTGCTGTTGATGCAAATACTGCATGGGCGATGTTCTTCAAAAATACTGCAACCGCGACTGGGCGCATTTATAAAACAACTGACGGAGGAACAACCTGGACGCAGCAAGGTACAGGTGTCATTTTTAACACAAGTGGTGTATCTTTTCCAGACGTATTACATTTTTGGGATGCGAATATCGGTGTCGCAGTTGGTGATCCTGTTAATGGAGAATTTGAAATTTATACTACTACTGATGGTGGAACAACCTGGACTCCAGTGCCCGGAGCAAACATACCTGATCCTACTGCCGGCGAATATGGACTTACCAGATCTTTTGCTGCCAGAGGAAATACCTTTTGGTTTGGTACGAATGCTGGTCGGGTTTTTAGATCCACAGATTACGGTGCTACCTGGACTGTATATTCAACAGGAACCACTAATGCAGTGGTATCACTTGATTTTGCCGACGACATGACAGGTTGGATTGAAATGAGCGATCCCTCTACGTTTGCATTTCTTTCCTTGTACCGTACTTATGATGGAGGCGATACATGGACAGATATTACTCCCTCAGATTATTTCTACAATGCAAGCGGCCCAGGCGATATTTCTTTCGTGCCAAATACAACCAGTACTATCGTTGCGGCTGGTTATGATACCAATAGTGCTTTATTTGGATCTGAATATAGTTTAGATGGTGGAGATACCTGGGTGGAAATTGACAACGATGTAATTCATCTTACTGTTGAATTTTACGATAATATAACCGCATGGAGTGGCGGCCTAAGTGTTGATCAATCTACCGGAGGAATCTCAAAATACGACGGCGGATTTGTAGCAACCGGTATTGCACCCGTTGTTTCTGATTATACTTTTAAACTTTACCCTAACCCTTCCGACGGATTATTTTATATCTCTTTTGACGCGGAAAATAATCTGCCCATCAACCTGCAGATTACAGATGCCATGGGAAAATTGGTGATGCAAACATCTTACAAAGACAAATCACAACTCTGGCTCAAATCTATCGACATGAGAAAATTCCAGAACGGCGTTTACTTTTTGAAAATAGAAAACAATGGAGTTGAAACCATGCGGAAATTGATCGTACAGTAGTTGATCTCATTCAGAAAAGGTAAGAGCGCAATGAATCACCTTTCATTGCGCTCTCTTTTTTTGGTATTGCAATTTTCTCGCAAAGGCGCAAACACGCAAAGAAAAATTACAGCATACCATCTTTGCGAGCTTAGCGCCTTTGCGAGTAGTGAACCTTTTCTGAAGGGAAAAAATAGTAGTGACGTTAATATAAGTACTACCAGTTCTCACTGCAAACTTGTCGATTTTCAATCTTTTTGCAGGACGCCATTGTAAGGTACAAAGCACTCAAAGATATACAGCCTACCATCTTTGCGTGCTTAGCGCCTTTGCGAGTAGTAAACCTTTCGGAAGGAAAAAATAGTGGTGATGTTCAAAGAACTACCAGTTCTCACTACAAACTTGTCAATTTTTAATCTTTTTGCAGGACGCCATTGTAAGTTGCAAAGCACTCAATGATTTACAGCTTACCATCTTTGCGAATTTTGCGCCTTTTCAGTAGTGAACCTTTCGGAAGGAAAAAATAGTAGTGACGTTAATATAAGAACTACCAGTTCTCACTGCAAACTTGTCGATTTTCAATCTTTTTGCAGGTCGCCATTGTAAGGTGCAAAGCACTCAAAGATATACAGCCGACCATCTTTGCGTGCTTAGCGCCTTTGCGAGTAGTGAACCTTTCGGAAGGAAAAAATAGTGGTGATGTTCAAAGAACTACCAGTTCTCACTGCAAACTTGTCGATTTTCAATCTTTTTGCAGGACGCCATTGTAAGGTACAAAGCACTCAAAGATATACAGCCTACCATCTTTGCGTGCTTAGCGCCTTTGCGAGTAGTAAACCTTTCGGAAGGAAAAATAGTGGTGATGTTCAAAGAACTACCAGTTCTCACTACAAACTTGTCAATTTTTAATCTTTTTGCAGGACGCCATTGTAAGTTGCAAAGCACTCAATGATTTACAGCTTACCATCTTTGCGTGCTTAGCGCCTTTGCGAGTAGTGAACCTTTCGGAAGGAAAAAATAGTGGTGATGTTCAAACAACTACCAGTTCTCATTGCAAACTTGTCGATTTTTAATCTTTTTGCAGGACGCCATTGTAAGGTGCAAAGCACTCAATGATCTACAGCCTGCCATCTTTGCGTGCTTAGCGCCTTTGCGAGCACCTTTTTTCGCCGTCCTGTATTAATAACTCCTCTTTATATATTCATTGTATTTTAGCTTTTCGATCCATCACCGCTAATTCTCTTTTTTATTTTTAATTCCTCCGTATGAAAAAGCTTCTCCTCATTTTGATCCTCTTTAATTTGAAAGTTGCGGAAGCACAATTCGAGAACATCAAAATTGACGACAGCGGTGGTCCCGAAGAACCCAGCATCTGCATCAATCCTAAAAACACCAATAATATGGTAGCCGGTGCCAACATCAATTATGTTTATCAATCACTTGATGGTGGACAAACCTGGCAGAAAGATGAACTCGAATCTCCCTATGGTGTTTGGGGCGACCCGTGCATCTTTGCCGATACAGCCGGAAATTTTTATTTCATCCACCTTTCCAATCCTTCCAATGGAAACTGGATCGATCGCATTGTATGTCAGCGTTCCATTAATCAGGGCGCATCGTGGTCTGTAGGAACCTATACCGGTTTGAATGGAACAAAGGCTCAGGATAAAGCGTGGACTACAGTAGATCAGGTCACCAATACGATTTATGTAACATGGACACAATTTGATCAGTACGGGAGCGGCAACCCAAACGACAGCTCTATCATTCTTTTTTCAAAATCTACCGATCATGCATCAACATGGAGCGCTCCGGTTCGCATCAATCGTCTCGCAGGTGATTGTCTTGATGGAGATAATACTACGGAAGGAGCGGTTCCGGCTATTGGTGCGAATGGCGAAGTGTATGTGTGCTGGTCTAATCGTGACACCTTATTCTTTGATAAATCATTTGATGGTGGTGTCACCTGGCTAAATGATGACATCATAGTTTCAGATCAACCCGGTGGTTGGGATTATGATATTCCCGGCATGTTGCGTTGCAATGGTTTGCCGGTTACAAAAACGGATTTGAGTAACGGTCCTAATCATGGAACTATTTATGTAAACTGGACCGACCAGCGCAATGGTTCCGACAATACCGATGTGTGGCTTGCTAAATCCGCTGATGGTGGAACTACCTGGAGCGCTCCTTCAAAAGTGAATGATGATGGATTTGCCAAGCATCAGTTTTTGACGTGGATGGATATTGATCAGACTACCGGTTATATCTACATCCTTTTTTATGACCGGCGTAATTATATTGATCAATCAACCGATGTTTACCTGGCCTATTCCATTGATGGTGGCGTTACTTTTACCAATCAAAAAATAAGCGAACAACCTTTTCAACTCACCACGGATGTATTCTTTGGCGATTATACCAACATTAGTGTATATGATGGAAAAATCGCTCCCATCTGGACAAGGCAGGATGGAACTTCCACTTCCGTCTGGACAGCTTTGGTTGACATTGCAACATTGACTGAAACAACTCCGGGTCCCGGGCCCGAACATTTCACACTGTATCAGAATTATCCGAATCCATTCAGTAATCAAACATCATTCGAAATCAACATTACGCAACCGGGAAATTATTCCCTCACCTTATATGATCTTTTAGGAAAAGAAGTAACAAAAATCATTGCAAACGAATTTCTAAGAAAGGGCTGGCACACATTTACCATTGATGCAAAAAAATTACAGCTTTCCTCCAACACTTATTATTACGCGTTGCAAAATGGAAGTGAAATGCAAAGCAAGAAGTTGTTGGTGTTGTATTGAAATGATATAGCATGATTGGTTGACAGGTTCGTCCGTACACCCGATAATTTATCTGTCATTGCTCAAAGCCAATTTTTTCAGCGCTGAAATCTTCTGAAAGGTTTGGTTCCCTTAAATTCAATATCCTACCCTATTTGTAATTGCATCCAAATGCTCCTGTCAAATACAATAATAAAAGTGATGTTGTCCATCATCGCTTTCTTCCCCATCTTGCTGTCGTTTTCACAAACTCATTCTATGCAAAGCAGCACTAAAGAATATTCCATGTTGTGCCTCGGCGATTCATATACCATCGGTGAGCGGGTAGAGGAAGCAGACAGGTTTCCTAATCAAACCATTTTGCAACTTCATTCCAAAGGAATTTATTTTGAAAATCCGCGCATCATCGCCACTACAGGCTGGACGACAGATGAATTAATGATAGCCATTCAGGATGCTGATATTCATCAAACCTATGATATCGTTACGTTACTAATTGGTGTAAACAATCAGTATCGTGGAAGAAGCGCGGAGGAATACAGGCTACAGTTTGCTGAGTTGCTGGAACTGGCAATTACATTTTCAGGCCATCAAAAAAATAAAGTCATCGTGCTATCCATTCCTGATTGGGGCGCCACACCATTTGCAGAAGGTCGTAACCGGGAAGCAATTGCAAAAGAAATAGACCAATTTAATGACATCAATAAAGAAGAAAGTGAAAAGCGAGGCGTCCATTATCTTGACATCACTGCTATTTCAAGAAAGGGAATGAATGACTCTTCCTTGATAGCTGATGATGGCTTACATCCTTCCGGGAAAATGTATGCGGCCTGGGCGGAGCTGGTAACGCAGGTGATTAAAGATGAAATGAAATAATTTTGAATGGTAGCTCTTCAATGATGAATGATAATGCCGCCCTTACAGGGCTTCCTTTCTGTTTTAATTTAATTTCTACCATAATTTCTCCCCGCTGGGTCTTACAACAAAAATGGCATTATGAGGAATGAATCAACCAGTTAATATAACCCCGGCGGGGTGATTGTATGGTAGAAACAAAATCAGAAGAACAACAAAGCCCCATCATGGCAACATTATGGTAGAAACATGAAGAAGGAAACGATCACAAAGACCTGTAAGGGCGAAATTATCGTAACATAACGCAACAATCCCAACCCAAATAAAATCATGTCCAACACCATTTTCATCACCGGCGGCACCTCAGGATTCGGCCACGCCATTGCCCGCATTTTTGCAAAAAACAAATATCGCATCATCATCACCGGACGCAGAACCGAACGACTAAGAGAAGTCGCTGATGAATTAAGAAATGAATTCAATGCTGAAGTGCTTTCCTTAAATTTCGATGTATGCGACAAGGAGGCAGTAACCAATGCTGTTACATCAATGCCTGATGGATGGAAAAATGAAATTTCCATTCTCGTCAATAATGCCGGACTTGCAGCAGGATTGGATTTAATTCAGGATGGCAACACCGACGACTGGGATCAGATGATTGACACGAATGTGAAAGGATTGTTGTACGTAACAAAAGCAATTGTTCCGTTCCTGATTGCAAAGCAACAGGGACATATTTTTAACATGGGTTCGCTTGCCGCTAAACATGTTTATGAAAAAGGAAACGTGTACTGCGCTTCCAAATTTGCTGTAGATGCACTTTCTCAAAGCATGCGTATTGATTTGCTCAAACATCGCATAAAAGTAACCACCATTCATCCGGGCGCAGTGGAAACGGAATTTTCAAATGTACGTTTCAAGGGAGATAACGAAAGAGCAAAAGCTGTGTACAATGGCTATCAGCCATTGATAGCAGAAGATATCGCAAACGTGGTTTTTTATTGCGCAACCTTACCACCTCATGTTTGCATCAATGAATTGCAGATTTCTCCTACTGCGCAGGCAAGTCCATTTTACCTCGACCGCAAACAATAAAATGCAGTATCTTCAAATTGTATATTCTACAGCACCAACCTTACATGCGCATCCTTCATACTGCTGACTGGCACCTTGGCAAACGTCTTGAAAATTTTTCCCGCTTAGCGGAACAGGAAGAAGTGCTCGAAGAGATCTGCAATATTGCACAAGAACAACAGGTAGATGCAGTTTTGATTGCCGGTGATCTCTTCGATACCTTCAATCCTTCCACAGAAGCCGTTGAATTATTTTACAGGACCGTAAAACGATTGGCCAACAACGGAGCACGTGCAGTAGTTGCTATCGCAGGAAATCACGATTCCCCGGAACGCATCGAAGCACCTGATCCATTGGCACGCGAATGCGGGATCATCTTCGCCGGTTTTCCGAATTCAATAGTTAAGCCTTTTTCATTGCAGGATGGAATAGCAGTAACAAAAAGTGACACAGGTTTTTTAGAACTGAAACTTCCACATATTGATTTCCCGCTTCGGTTATTGCTTACGCCCTATGCAAGTGAATTGCGTTTGAAAACATTTCTCGGATCAGAAGATCAGGATGCAGCATTGCGAACATTGCTGCAACAGCATTGGGAAATTCTTGCCGCGACTTATTGCGATCAACAGGGAGTAAACTTGATGCTTGCACATCTTTACTTCATGAAAAAGGACGGAACACCTCCTGAAGAACCTGAAGATGAAAAACCCATTTTACATTTGGGCGGTGCACAGGCGATCTATTCAGAAAATATTCCTGCACAAATGCAGTATGTCGCACTTGGGCATTTACACCGCAAACAACAAATTGATCCTGTTCCATGTCCGGTCATTTACAGCAGTAGTCCGCTGGCATACAGTTTCAGTGAAGTGAATCAACAGAAGTATGTGATGATTGTTGATGCTTTGCCCGGAAAACCGGTTGTAGTTACTGACGTTCCTTTGCAAAAGGGAAAACGCTTATTGCGCTATCGTGCCGAAAATATTTCTATTGCCATCGAATGGCTGAAAGATCATGCAGAAGCATTGGTGGAAATCACGATGGTTACAGAAGATTTTCTGACTGCCGGAGAAAGAAAACAATTGTCTGCTGCTCATTCATTTATCATCAATATTATTCCTGAAGTGAAGAATAAAAGCAGTTCATCAAATATGTTAACGGTTGGTCCCGACATCACCAAAACCATGAGTGAATTATTTGAAGATTATTTCGAACACCGGCATGGACAACGACCCAATGAAAACGTGCTGAATTTATTTAAAGAGCTGCTGGCAGTGGAGGAACTTTCATGATACCTGTTAGTCTCACCATTGGTGGCATTTATTCCTACCGGGAAAAACAAACCATCGATTTCCAACCGCTCACCAATGCAGGCATCTTCGGCATTTTCGGATCTGTTGGCAGCGGAAAGTCAACGATTCTGGAAGCCATCTCATTTGCATTGTATGGTGAAACCGAACGGCTGAACAAACGGGACGATCGTGCTTATAATATGATGAACCTGAAATCCAAAGAACTGTTTATTGATTTCATTTTTAAAACCGGTGCTGATGAACAGGAATACCGTTTCCTGGTAAAAGGAAAACGCAACAATAAGAATTTTGAAAAAGTAGCAACACTTGATCGCTCAGCTTATAAGAAAGTGAACGAAGCGTGGGAACCGGTTGAGGTAGAAGCCATCACTTCCATTTTGCAATTAAGCTATGAAAATTTCAGGCGCACCATCATTATTCCGCAAGGCAAGTTTCAGGAATTTCTGGAACTCACCGATACTGAACGTACGAGAATGATGAAAGAGCTTTTTCACTTGCAGCGGTTCGAGCTGTACGATAACATATCAGTGCTCGAACAAAAGAACAATGAACAACGCATCAGATTAGAAGAGCGCATTCAGCAAACAGGATTAATTACTGCAGAAGAAATAGCTGCAAAAGAAAATGAATCATTACTGTTGCAGCAACAATTAAAAAGCAATCAGTTATTAATTGCTGAGAAAAAAGCAGCAGAGCAACTGTTTCTTCAATTGAAAAAGCTTTTTATCCGCATTGCCGAACAAAAAGCGTTGCAGCTTGCTCTTCAGCTGCAACAACCTGGTATGAAGCTATTGGAACAACGAATCAAGAGTTATGAATACTGCCTATTGCATTTCAAACCCCTTTTCGATCGCAGAACAGAACTTCAAAAACAACAAGACGATCAGGTCGCAATGTTAAGTCTGCAAACAAAAGAATTGCAGCAAATTGAAAAAACACTCACAGAAAAGGAAAAGCAATTTCCGGAAATAAAAAATGCTTTTGAAAACCGGCAACAGCTGAAAGCGAGAAGTGAGGAGCTTCAAAAAATTATTCAGCTGAATGAACTGCACGCTGCTTTGCAAAAGGTCAACCTGCGACTTGAAAAAGGAAACATCTTTTTACAAACTACAGATGCGGAACTTTTAACCCTTCAACAGCAAAAAGATTCTATTTCGATACAAGTAAAAGAACTGAAAGAAAGCCTGCCCGACTTTTTATTGCTTTCTGAAATCAAAAGCTGGTTCATACACAAGAATTCCTTCGCAACAACAGTTCAAAATACAATCAATGAACAGCAAAGCATATCAATGAAAACAAATGCGCTGTCTGCTGATAAGAATGCTTTGTTTACACCGGTCATAAAAAAAATATTGCCGGGAATAATAATCGATGAAACATCAGGCGAACTCATCGGCCAATTTAAAATCCGGTTGAACGAAATTGCGGAAACACTTCAATCAAATGAAAATGAATTGCAACATCTTTTGCTGCAACAGCAGTTGGAAGAATATGCTACACAAATAAAACCCGGTGAACCTTGTCCTTTGTGCGGAGCCATTGAACATCCACAAATCCTGTCAGCTACGGAAGTTAAAGTATCCATAAAAAAAATTAACCTTGAAAAGGAAATTGCGCAGAAGAATATCGCCTTGCTACAAAAAGATAATTCAGGAACTTGAAATCATCCGGAGCCGCGAAGCGTCAACCGCGGAGCAATTAGCCGCTCTGCAGCAACGACTGAAGAAAGAAAAATCCTTATTGAAGAAGCACGATGATAAATTCATTTGGACATCCTGGCAAAAAGAAGATGAGCAGGAATTGAACAAGCAATTTTCATTGGCGGATCAACAAAAAAAGTCAATTGCTAAAGCGGAAGCAGCGTTTGAAAAAATTGAAAAACAACGAAAGGAAAAAGAAACTCAAAAAGAAACGGGCAGAACTACACTTGAGAATTTAAAAAATGAATCCTCTGCCTTGCAGGCGCAGGTAAGTTTATTGCAAGAACAGTTTAAGCTGTTAAACGCCGATGAGTATACCGAAGCGGAAACAAAAACATCAACCAGGAAATTCTCCAACTGAAGAATGCTTACGACAAAGCGGAAGAAAACTTCCGGTCACTGGAACTGCAACTGCAACAGTTGCGCAAAATTACCGGCGAGTTAACAGGATCGATAACCACCGGAAAAAGCAACCTCGAAACGCTGACGCGTCTATTAAAAGAAACAGCAGACAATTTATTTGATCTCGAAAAGAATTCCGGTATCGACATCCTCACAGCAACCACCTTGCTTGCATCACAATTGAATGTTCCTGCATCCAGAAACTCTCTTCAACAATTCCAACTAAAATTACACACAGCAACCCAACTGCTGGAAGAGAGTGAAAAAAATACAGCAGGAAAAACTTATGATGCAACACTGCATGATCAGCTGCTTCAGGAGCTTACAGCATGTTCTTCTTTGATCGAACAACAGCAACAACAGTCTGCAACGCTTTCAGCATCAATTAACCAGGCGAAGCAACAAGTGGAGCAACGTATTCTTTTAACACAAGAGTTAAATACAGTGCAATTACGAGGCGAAGATATTTCCACGCTGAAGAATTTATTCAAAGCAAGTGGCTTTGTTAATTATGTTTCTTCCGTTCATTTGCAACAGTTGTGCAATGCTGCCAATGATCGTTTTTATAAACTCACGCGACAGAAGCTGAGACTGGAAGTAAGTGAAAGCAATAATTTCCTGGTTCGTGATTTCATGAACAACGGTCAACTGCGCAGCGTGAAAACACTTTCCGGCGGACAGAAATTTCAGGCCGCTTTGTCGCTCGCACTGGCATTGGCAGATAGCATACAAATTCATTCCCAATCAAAGCAGAATTTCTTTTTTCTTGATGAAGGTTTCGGCTCTCTCGATAGTGACTCACTCGACATGGTATTTGAAACGCTTCGCTCGCTAAGAAAGGAAAACCGGATTGTCGGCATCATCTCACACGTAAAAGAAATGCAACAGGAAATTGATACGTGCCTTACCATTGTGAATGATGAAGAGAAAGGCAGCGAGATCGTCGCGAATTGGTAACCCGCATGTACAACGAACTTTAGTTCGTTCATCAACCTCCGCATTCACCCATACGATGCGGTTTTCACTCAATAGCTCAGCAACGCATCGGAGGGGTTAACTTCCAGATATAACGAACTTTAGTCCGTTAAAGCCTTTCACCTTAAGAAACCCTCGTTCCAATTTGCTCACCCTGCAGCAACCGCAGTAAATTTCCCGGCGTATTCACATCAAATACAATTATGGGCAAATTGTTTTCCCGACAAAGCGTAAACGCTGTCATGTCCATCACGCTGAGTTTTCTTTCATATGCTTCATTGAAAGTTAGCGTGTCATATTTGGTAGCGGTGGGATCTTTCTCGGGATCAGCCGTATAAATTCCATCCACACGTGTTCCTTTTAACAATACATCGGCACCGGTTTCAATAGCGCGCAGTGAAGCGGCGGTATCGGTTGTGAAAAAGGGGTTTCCTGTACCTGCACCAAAATTACCACTCTTCCTTTTTCAAGATGTCGCATGGCCCGGCGACGAATGTAAGGCTCGCAGATCTGCTCCATCTTTATAGCTGACATCAGGCGTGTATTGATACCATATTTTTCCAGCACACTTTGTAAAGCCATTCCATTCATTACAGTAGCAAGCATTCCCATATAATCGCCCTGCGCGCGCTCAATGCCAGCTTCCTCTGCATCCATGCCACGGTAAATATTTCCGCCGCCAATTACAATGGCCACCTGTACTCCCGCATCTACAGCCGATTTTATTTCCCGCGCATAGAGGTTAGTCATGTCTGGATCAATTCCGAATTCCTGTTTGCCCATCAGCGATTCGCCGGACAGTTTGAGCATGATGCGTTTAAATTTATTCATGTGGTGGTGGCTTGAAAGCAAAATAATAAGGGAATGGAAAGCAGGTGCTCATTCATTTTACTGATTGAAACCGAAACCGGTAATTCAAGAAAATGTAGTGGTCGGTTTTAATCTTATCTGTATCAAGGGAAGTCGCAATTTTCAATTTTCGTTTTAATTGAAACATACAAACATAAAAAAAGGAGAGAATGAATTTCTCTCCTTTTCTTTTTTAGTTCGAAAGCGACACCCGCTTAAAGGCTATTACTCTCAGTTCTTTATCAATTCCTTTGAGCACATCCGTCACGGTCTTTTTATTATCCTTCACAAATTCCTGGCTCAGCAGTGTGTTCTCTTTAAAATATTTCTGTAAAGCGCCAGCTGCTATTTTATCTATCATTGCATCAGGCTTGCCGTCTGCTTTTGCTTTTTCACGCGCAATGTCCAACTCGCGATCGACTACATTTTGTGGCACCGTAGTTTGATCTACCGAAACAGGATTCATGGCCGCAACCTGCATCGCAAGATCTTTTCCAATAGCTGTTACAGCATCGGAAGCAGGCTGGTTGAAAGCAACCAAAACACCCAATTTATAATTAGAATGAATGTAGGGAACGACGCACTCACCTTCCAGGCGTTCTACACGACGCACTTCAATCTTCTCACCAATCTTGCCTACCATTTCAATTACCTTTTCGCCGATGGTAACACCCTGGTAAGGAAGCGAGGCTATTTGCTCTGCGGATTCAATACCGTTATCCAATGCAAGTTGCGCGGCGGCTCTTGCAAATGCCATGAAATCTTCATTCTTGGCTACAAAATCAGTTTCGCAACTCAGGTTCAGCACAACGCCTTGTGTCATGGAGCCATTCGCGATCGCGATCACTACGCCTTCTTTTGCTTCGCGGTCAGAACGAAGGGCTGAAACCTTCTGTCCTTTCTTACGGAGATAATCGATGGCTTTTTCAAAATCACCTTCAGATTCTACAAGTGCTTTCTTACAATCCATCAGTCCTGCACCGGTTTGCTGACGAAGTTTGTTTACGTCTGCTGCTTTTATTTCTACCATTTTTTTTAATTGAATTGATGATTAAAAATTGTTTCGGTTCCCACCAATAAGGTGTTCGTTCCATCTCACCAGCAACTGAATGTTGAGCCGCTGATCCTTTCCCGATTGGTTTGTTTTGATGAAGGAAGAAATGCTCCTTCCGGTTATTTACTTCGGCCGCTGCTGTGGTCGCTGAGCAGGACGTGCCGGACCACGACGGCGATTCGGACCACCTGCGGGAGTTTTTCCTCCTGCCGGAGTCCTTCCTCCACCACCACCACCGGCAGTTCTACCACCTTTCTTCGGTCCACCACGTTTTTCGCGTTCTTCCTCATCTTCACCCATGTTAAATTCGCGTCTCAATTCTGCACTCTCGTCGTCATCTTGTGCAGCGTCAAGTGCTTCTTTGTCCTTCTGGCGTTCTTCCAATCCTTCGATAAGCGCCTGGGTGAGATAATTGGTTACAATGGCGATGGATTTGGTAGCATCGTCATTGGCGGGAATAGCAAAGTCAACCTGCGTAGGATCGCTGTTGGTGTCTACCATTCCGATGGTTTGAATATTAAGCTTCTTGGCTTCAGCCAGAGAGATATGTTCGTGCATGATATCTACAAGGTAGATGGCAGCAGGCAAACGGTTGAGGCCGGCGATACCACCGAGCACTTTTTCCAGCTTGGCTTTATCGCGCATCAAACGGAGGCGTTCTTTCTTAGTGATATTTTCCAGTGTGCCATCCGTCAGCATCTTTTCGATGCCCTGCATCTTCTTGATAGATTTGCGGATCGTGGAAAAATTGGTCAACATTCCTCCCAACCAACGTTCCGTTACATAAGGCATTCCGGCGCGCTGTGCTGCTTCGGCTACAATTTCCTTTGCCTGCTTTTAGTGGCAACAAAAAGAATTTTCTTACCGCTGCGGGCAATCTGACGCATGGCCGCTGCTGTTTCTTCCAGCGATTCGAGTGTTTTATTCAGGTCGATGATATGAATCCCTTTGCGCTCCATAAAAATGTAGGGCATCATCTTAGGGTTCCATTTTTTCTTCAGGTGACCAAAGTGTACACCTGCTTCAAGCAATTGTTTATATTGAATTTGTTCCATGATGCGGATTCGGAATTTTGTACGGTGATGAGATTAACGTTTGCTGAACTGGAAGCGTTTGCGGGCCTTTTGCGTCCCGGCTTTTGCGTTCCACAGCTCTCGGATCGCGTGTTAGCAATTTCAATGGTTTCAGTGTCGCCTTGTATTCAGGATTTATTTTAACCAGCGATCGGGAGATGCCAAGGCGAATGGCTTCGGCCTGGCCTTTAACACCACCGCCGGCAACATTTACAATTACATCGTACTTGCCGTTAAGGTCAAGCAATTTGAAGGGCTGTTCTACAACCTGCTGAAAGATGCGTTGCGGGAAATAGTCGGTATAATCTTTACCGTTCACCACAATTTTAGAATCACCGGTAGCGGGCATGATGTACACGCGGGCCGACGCTTCTTTTCTTCTGCCTATGGAGTTAATTTTTTCCACTTTGTATGAATGATTATTGATGAGTGAGAATGGGAATTATTTAGAAAGCTTGGGTTTTAGTGCTTCGTGGTCATGTTTTTCACCGGCAAACACATGCAGTTTGCTAAACATGGCGCGACCGAGACGCGTTTTTGGCAGCATGCCGCGAACAGCTTCCTCGAGCAGGTAAGTAGGTTTTAACCAGTAATTGTTCAGGTGTTGTTTCTCTTTTTCCACCAGGATAACCGGTATAGGTAACAAGCACCTTATCAGTCATCTTTTTGCCGGTAAGGCGAACTTTTTCTGCATTGATCACTACTACGTGATCGCCACAATCCACGTGCGTAGTGAAGTAGGGCTTGTGTTTGCCAATTAATAAAGAGGCGATCTTGGTGGATACGCGGCCGAGTGTCTGGCCATTGGCATCAATCAGGATCCAATCGTGCTTCACGGTTTGATCGTTGGCATGTTTGGTACGGTAACTTAACGTATTCACAGAGTCAGGTTTTTATGCGGGTTAAAAATTGGGATCGCAAAGGTAGGTGGTTAAGTGAGAGAAACAAGGAAAAGGGGAGAAATTTTTGAAGGCGGCTGCATAACCTGTTGATAATGAAGGTCACTTTCGCACGCTTATCCCATCAGGACACAAGTGCAGAGAAGTAAAATTAGAAATAATACATAAGTGATTGAGTGAGTTTTAGCCCTCATAAAAAATAGCCATTTCGTTTATTTTTTAAACAAATTGTATATTTCGGTATAACTTTGGGATATGACCAAAAAGGTAAAACGAAAACAGGTAAGGAAGTCAATTGAAGAACTTACCGAGGGCTATGAAAAATATATTAATGGGAAGGAATTAAATCCTAATCACAAAGAAGATTTCGAAAGAATAGCGAAGGGAGAGCGTTCTAAACGAGTTTCTCCAAAAGAATATCGAACATCTCAGTAGGACGTTTGCGGTATGAATATCTGAAGCAAGCTTCATCTGCGGGAACCGTTCCCTAAACTGTGCTATTGTAATTGTATCTTTCATTTCTTCCCTTTTTGAGATTCAACAAGTCTTTCAAGTTGTATTCTTACATAATCACTTAACTTTCTATGGTCTGAAACGGCTAATTTTTGGAGAGATTTTTTTAGATCGTTTGAGATTCTAATAGCTAAGGTTGTTTCCATGTTTACAATGTTAGACAACAAATATACAACGTCAAACATTGGAAAACAAATATTTCGTCGAAAATGCTAAAAATATTTAGCCCAATACTATAAAAACAAAGGGCTGTAATCTTACAGCCCTTTGTTACTATATTTTTTTACTTTTGTTAAAAGGGAATAGTTCCCGCTATTCTCTTTTATTTCTTTTTCTTATCAAGTTTCCTTTGCTTTTTTGCCAGAATAAGCAAATATAGGAATTTTTTGCCTTTATCCAAATAATCTTGAATACTAATCTTTTACCCGTATGTTCCAATTCTCGTTAGATATAAATACATGGAGGAAAAAGCTTGGCTATTTTCCTCAATCCCTTTTTCAAAAAAAACATCAACACGAGAAATATGTTTTATTGAATGGGAAAGGAGGAAATTTTTGCGTTGATTATACAGAAGAAGACCCGATTAACTGTCGCTCATATGCTTGGTCTGCTAATGTTGGACACTACATCTCCATCAAAGGGAGTAAATTGAAACTTTTTCGGTGGGATAAATTTTCAGCGACAGATGAGTTAGAGGTTAGCAGGGTTGTCAATGATATTGAATCGTTCAATGATTACATCGCTAAACAAAGGGTAGATACTACTAAAGACAGCATAAATTTATCGCTTAGCTTATATAGACAAATCAGAGCTTCTCTTAGAGATAAAAAGGGAGAGGAATCATTGAACGCTCTTTTGTGTGTATTTGCCTCTTATGAGGATAATGCTTCTCTCACTAACATCAATAAAATGAAATGGGGATTAAGTGATAAAGCTATAAGTAGTGCCAAAGAACTAAACAGGACTATATGGAACCAAATTATGGATCAAATAGATGAAGGGATACCCTCTCTTAAAATCAAACCGAAGATTGAAATTTTACTTCGTCATGCTGCGGGTCAAATTTTTCAAGAAGCACATTTTGAATCTGTTTTTCCATCACAACTACAATTCCCGGAATTTATGCCATCTGCTATCAAGGGACATAAGTTTTCTCCTACATTTAGTTCTCATTATACTCCGACTTCTATAGTTAGATCAATCGTGGAGGAGGTGCTAAGAGGATTTGAATTAAAGGAAAAACATCAAATAACTATTCTTGACCCCGCTGTAGGCTCTGGAGAATTTCTAAAAGAAATATTGCGTCAACTAAACTTAACAGGATATAGCGGGAAGATAAAACTAATTGGATGGGATATTTCACAGGCGGCAATCGACTTAGCTAACTTTTCTATATGCTTTGAAAAGCAAGCTGCAATAAATCCATCTCGAATCACAGTTGAACTATTCAAAAAAAACGCCCTGACTAAAAGTGATTCTTGGGACGTTTCTTCCGATATTATCTTAATGAATCCACCTTTTATTTCATGGGAAAACATGGGAGAAAGTGAGAAAGAAGCAGTGATCGAAATACTTCAAGATAATTTTAAAGGGCGACCTAATATGGCCGGTGCATTTTTATGGAAGGCTGCAAATAGTTTGAATTACGGTGGCCGGATAGGATGTATTGTACCAAGCTCCATCTTAGAGGCCGATTCATTTATTAAATTAAGAAATGAATTGTCCGTCCGAATGCATATCGATTTCTTAGGAAAATTAGGAGACCACTCTGTATTTGAAGAAGCAATATCAGCGCCATCCATTTTAATATCCACTTCACTAAACACTGATAAACCCATTCAATTGATGTGGAGTGATAATTCGCCAGATGGCTATGCTTCCGGACTGAGGGAACTAAGAAAAATTACTTCAATTTTATCAGCGCCACAACCATTTATTTTACCTGGGAATAATTTCAGTTTTTATTATATACCCCAACTTAATAACAAAAATTGGACTCCGATAGACTTTGCTGCATACCAATTAATTGAAAAGCTAAATGGGATGCCAAAAGTTAAAGATTTATTTGAAATAAAACAAGGAGTCAGGACTGGTCTAAATAAGGCATTTATTATCGATAAAATATTCTACGAATCGCTGCTAAAGCGAGAACAGAAATATTTTCGTCCAGTAATTACTAATGATTCTATTCATTTTGGCTCTCTTAATGATAATGCTTACATTTTTTACGCGGAAGGAAAAAACGCAATCAAAAACGAAAACGAACTAAAAAGTGCAGTACCCACTTTTTATAGTATAAAATTTTCAGAATACGTAGACAGGCTTTCCACGCGTGCTCGTAAATCTATTCTAAATTACTGGCGGTTAAGTGAACATCGAAATTGGCAATTGGATTCTTCTCCCAAAATTGTATCAAAGGAATTTGGATTAGCTGGTTCATTTGCTTTTGATGTAGAGGGTATCTTTGTTGCAGAGCGAAGTCATGCTTGGCTATCCAAAGAGCTCGCTCAATCAATAAATATCGGACACGCCTATATTGCTGTTCTTTCCATGAATATAGTTAATGATCTATTAAAGGGTGTTTCGAAGCAAATTATGAGTGGGAGTTACTATCTATCTTCTAAATTTATCAATGACATGCCATTACCAAATCTTTTTGACAATTCGATTAACCCAAAAGTTAAAGGTGAACTTATAGATATTGGCAAATTGCTTTCTTTAGGAGACTATGGAAATGATGTACGTGGTCGGTTAGAAAAATTAACAGATAAAGTTTTCTATGGCTAATAGGTATCCCACCTTCTTATTAACCGAGTTTGAAAAATTTTTGCGTAATATCTTGTCGGATATTTACGATTCTTCTGAATTAAAATTTGAGGCGTCTGGCAACTTTTATTCAATTGCTCACTCGCAATTTGCTCTTAGATATAATAATGCTGAATGGATAGTTCCCTTTTTCATTAAAAAGTTTGAGCAGCAAACCGATAAGCGATGGATTTATTGGATTGGTGTTACTATGAAATTTTCATCAACAAAAGAGGCAGAACCACATGATGTTTCTTTAAGATTTTTCTTAGGAGAAAGAGAGGATCAAATTACCATGATTTTTCGTGCAGAATATTCCTTGAAAGTCCAAAATCATGGTCAACCGCATTGGCATTTTCACTTAATTGATGAGATTGAAAAAACGCCTGATACATATGAAGCTTTCACTGCAACGACCACAGAATCTTTTGAGGTTAAACCTGAACTTTCATTTTCTTCCAAATTCAAAGATATTCACTTTTCAATGGCATGGAGAATTAAAGAGGGTCAATTTCTTGACTTGTCAGGAAATACAATGAAGTGGATGCAGGAAACGCTTAAATATCTGAAAAAGGAAATTCAAGAGGTCCATTCATGATTTTATAGATTATCGTTTCTTCTATCTATCGCATTTGTGTTCTGATGGTATAAGCACCCACTTTCGCATAATATTTTTTATCGCCTGCGGAGTAAGGAGATTGCGTGGCTATAATCGAATTGTTTTAGGTATTTTGGAAAGGATAGGTCAAGACTTGGTTTGCTGGTAATTCAATACAGCAGACTTGTAGGGTTATCAAATCATCGCTTTCCAAATACTAAGGAATATGCAAATAAATGTAATCAGGCAAGTCACCATCGCTGCCATGATCCAATTTCCAGATTCTTTTTTAAAGTATGCTATGATATCCATCACGATCGCAATGGTTACCCCGATGCCTATTATGTATTTATAAATCTCATTCTCTAATTCTATAATTCCAAACAAGGCTTGTGTCTTACCGTCTGCATTAACATAAACTGATGCTAAGTAGAAATTCAGGGTTAATAGTCCCAAAAGACCAATCAATCCTAAAAGAAGAGAAACCTTAGCATGGAGATTATTGGTTAAGCCTTTCAAAATTATGGGGGATTTGATTGCTTAACATAGAATAATTTAATCAATTAGAATCAACGCTGCCTCCATTTGCTTTCTAAACCCATGAAATCTTCAAGATGATAAATAGAAGGTGATCGAAAATGAATGAACGAAATTACTGCATTTGATGATCAGCACTTTTAAACCGGCTTCGGTAAAATAGAAAAACCGCTGAATCTTCATCAGTCATCAACCTTTTTCTCGCTATCATGTTAACTATCATCCTCTCACTTTCATTTATCTTGCACCCATGAAAAAGTACGACTTCCTCATTATCGGTTCCGGAATCGCCGGACTCACCTATGCGTTAAAAGTTGCGAAGTATGGAACCGTCTGTATCATCACCAAAGCATCGGAAGATGAGTCAAATACCAAATATGCACAGGGTGGTGTGGCGGCAGTCTGGGACTTTGAAGAAGATTCTTATAAAAAACACATCGCCGATACATTGGACGCCGGCGCAGGATTGTGTGATAAAAAGATTGTGGAGATTGTAGTGAAGGAAGGTCCGCTGCGTGTGAAGGAAGTGATTGACTGGGGCGCGCATTTCGATAAGAATGAAGAGGGCGAATATGATTTGGGAAGGGAAGGCGGACACAGCGAGCACCGTGTATTGCACCATAAAGACAACACCGGTTTTGAAATTGAACGCACATTGCTGAAACAGATTCAACGGCATCCGAATATTGAATTGTTCACACATTATTTTGCCATTGACATCATCACGCAACATCACCTCGGCATTGAGGTAACGCGCCGCACTAAAAACATTGAATGCTATGGCGTGTATGTATTGAATACAAAAACTAAAAAAACAGAGACGCTGCTTTCACGCATCACCTTGCTTGCTACCGGTGGTGCCGGACATGTGTACCGGAACACTACGAATCCGATTATTGCAACAGGTGATGGCATCGCCATGCTCTACCGTGCAAAAGGAAAAGTACAGGACATGGAATTCTACCAGTTTCATCCGACGGCTTTGTATCATCCCGGAGAATATCCTTCCTATCTGATCACGGAAGCCATTCGCGGATTTGGTGCGATACTGAGAACGGTAGATGGAAAAGAATTCATGCAGAAATATGACAAGCGTAAATCACTGGCGCCACGCGATATCGTAGCCCGCGCTATCGACAATGAAATGAAAAAGCGCGGCGATGATTATGTGATGCTCGACTGCCGGCATCTTGATAAGAAAAAATTCATTGAGCACTTCCCGAATATTTATGAGAAATGCCTTTCGATCGGCATTGATATTATGAAAGATATGATTCCGGTAGTGCCTGCCGCGCACTATTTATGCGGTGGCATAAAAACGGATGAATGGGGAAGAAGCTCTATCAAAAATTTATATGCCTGCGGTGAATGCGCCTGCACCGGATTGCATGGCGCCAACAGACTTGCTTCCAACTCCTTGCTTGAAGCAATGGTTTTTTCTCATCGTGCCTATTTGGATGCGGTGAAAAAGTTGCTAAAATTCCTTTCAAAGAAAAAATTCCGAAGTGGAATGCGGAAGGCACTTTCAATCCTGAAGAAATGGTATTGATCACTTTCACACGGCAGGAAGTGCAGGACATGATGAGCAATTATGTTGGCATTGTACGTTCGAACTTACGACTGAAGCGTGCCTTTGAAAGATTGGAATTGATCTACCGTGAAACAGAAGAACTCTATCAACGTACGGTGGTATCTCCCGAACTCTGCGAGTTGCGTAACCTGGTTAATATTGGTTACCTGATCATCCGCTCTTCCATTGCACGCAAAGAAAGTCGTGGATTGAATTACAATACAGATTATCCGAAGAAATTGAAGGTAGCGAAGAATACAATGTTATAAATTCATATCCTCACAAATATAGTAGTGTAAATCACTTCACCATTCAGCAAATCCTCGCTGCGGACAATGGCTTTCGGATAAGATCCTGTGCAGAACAAAAGAGAGATGGTAAACCATTCATCGATAAAAAAATTCCTCTACCTTGTTGATATGAAAAACTTCATCTTTCTTTTCACTGCAATTATTTTTCTTGCTTCCTGCACATCAAAAAAATATGACCTCATTATCCGCAATGGAATCATCTATGATGGAAGCGGCGAAGAACCTGTTCGCGCCGACATCGCAGTAAATGCCGACACAATTGCTTTCATCGGCGATCTCAGCAATGCTACGGGAACGAAAGAAATTGATGCCAAAAGCAGAGCAGTTACTCCCGGCTTCATCAACATGCTCAGTTGGGCAAACGAATCCTTGATAAAAAATGGCCATTCAAAAAGTGATATCCTGCAGGGCGTTACGACTGAAATAATGGGAGAAGGTTGGAGCATGGGACCACTCAATGATTCCATGAAGGCGCAAAATCTGAGAGAAGAAGCAGACATCAAATATCCTATTGAATGGACTACGCTCGGTGAATACCTGAATTTTCTGGAGAAGAAAGGTATTGCCTGCAATGTGTCTTCATTTATTGGTGCTACTACTGTCCGAATTCACGAAGTAGGTTTTACCGATCGGGCAGCAACACCTGAAGAACTTAACCGCATGCGCGATCTTGTTCGGGAAGCGATGCGCGAAGGAGCATTGGGTGTCGGTTCATCACTTATTTATTCACCTGCCACTTATGCCAGTACGGAAGAACTGATTGCGCTTTGCAAAGCTGCCGGCGAATACAATGGCATGTATATTTCTCACATGCGCAACGAAGGCAATACGATTGACAGCGCAGTGAATGAATTGATTCGTATTGCGCGCGAAGCGAATGTGCCCGCAGAAATCTATCACTTCAAACAAGCGGGTTATAATAACTGGAATAAATGTGACGCCATAATTAAAAAGGTGGAGGATGCACGTGCTGCAGGATTACAAATCACAGCCGACATGTATAATTATACCGCCGGGGGAACAGGACTTTATGCCTGTCTTCCTCCATGGGTACAATCAGGCGGAGTTGATTCACTGATCCTGCGACTGAAAGACGCCAAACTAAGGTCAAGGGTGATTAAGGAAATGAATACACCCACCAATGAATGGGATAATTTTTATCAGAATGTAAAATCACCTGATTCAATTTTGCTGGCATCGTTTTCAAATGATTCATTAAAAAAATTTCAGGGAAAATCACTCTCCGAAGTGGCACATATCAGAAATAAAACACCGCAGGAAACATTGCTTGACCTGGTTATTGAAGACCGTGATGCAACCGGTGCCATCTTTTTTGTAATGAGTGAAGACAATTTGCGTAAAGAAGCGGTGATGCCCTGGATGAGTTTCGGCAGTGATGAAGCAAGTTATTCTGATGATTCTGTTTTCTTCAAATCAAATTGCCATCCGCGTGCTTACGGGAATTTTACGCGGGTGATCACGAAATGGTCGCGCGATCAAAAATTGTTTTCACTTCAGGAAGCAATACGTAAAATGACTTCATTGCCTGCGCAAAACCTGAAACTGCAAAAGCGTGGAATGCTTGCAGTGGGTTACTACGCCGATATTTTAATCTTCGATCCTAATGCTATTCAGGATCATGCAACCTTTCAAAACCCGCGGCAATATGCAACGGGTATGGACGATGTTTTTGTAAACGGAAAACCCGTATTGGAAGAAGGAAAATTTACCGATGCATTGCCCGGCAGGTTTGTAAAAGGTCCGGGATTCGGAAAGAAGTGATCAGCAAAAGAATTTCTGAAAAGGGAAATCATTGACCCTATAAAATGTATCGTGCAACGCTGTTCGTTTAAGAAATGTCATTAGGCTGAAAAATGATGTATGAAACAACTGCTCCTCATTGTGCCATTACTATTCTTATTGCTTTCCTGCAAGAAAGATGAAGTTATCATGAACGACTCCACCGAACTTCAACAGCAATCCGCCTGGAAATCTGAAAAGTTCAAATGGGATTATACCATTCAGTTTCCCCGTTATTATGATGGTGGATATATGCAGGGTTTTGAAGGTGGAACGTTTGATAAGTTAAGAGACGATACACGCACTCATTTCTTCTATTCCTATACCAACGGACTTCAATATTTTGATTTTGGTGATACTCTTGTTGATGAAACCATTGATTCCATTTCTGTAGGCGATATGCTGACCATTCTTCCCTTTCGTCTTGATTTCACCCAAAACGGACAAACAGTTGGTATTTTATTTTACAATGATGTATGGTCCGTCAGTTCCGGTATTTTGTATTGGAAAGACGACGGCGTTTTTAAAAATGCGCTTCGCGTATCATATGCCAATGATAGGAAGGATGAAATGCTGACCATCCTGAAAACTATACAGCACAATTAGTCCTGTATCTGAGCTCCTTGCATGACAGGCCTTGATTTACTACCGGCAACATAGAAATGGTGCTGTTGCATGAGTTCTTGCGCCTGATAAAAATCATATCAGCTAATTACAAATGTCATTTATCGGAACTTCCCTTTCTCCGAATTTTGCGGGGGAATGCCACTTTCAGGGTGTTCGCAATTATTTCACTAAAAAATGAAAAAATGAAACCGTACCTGTTTCTCCTCCTCCTTTTGCTGCCATTCAATTCAATCAGCCAGGTAACTGTTGCTTGGGAACAGCCTACTCGCGGCAATGCCATCGCAGTGGACGCCAGCAATAATGTTTACACCGTAGATTATGAATCCAACCTCGGTGATGAAATGAAAATCACCAAGCGTGATGCAGATGGTAATTTTATCTGGGTAACCAGTTACAATCAAACCGACAACACCAAGTGGGAGCGTGCTTCCTGGATCACCTGCGACAACAATGGCAACATCATTGTAACAGGCACTTCCATGTCAGGTTTTTCAAATCCGGTTGAAGCAGCGAGTATCGTAATGAAGTTTAACGCTGCCGGCAATTTACTGTGGCGCAATGTGTATGAAAGCAGCTTCGACGGTTCTTCCACCAGGAAATGCCTGGTAGATGCAAACAATAACATCTACGTTTTAGGAATGGGAAGCGGTCCCGCGGGTTATGTAACCAAGGTGAAAAAATTTAAACCCAACGGCACAGCATTATGGTCTTACTTCGACTCAGACGGAATTGGTGTTGCCATCAATTTCAAGTTTTCGCCTGATAATAAAATTGTGATTGCAGGACGTTCCGCCTTTGGAAGTGTAAACGGCTATTCAAAAATTGATCTTGACGGAAATAAAATCTGGAGCCTGCCGCTTGTATTCAGCCTGACAGTGGGCGATGTAGCCGGCGACACATTTGGAAACTCTTATGTGGTGCACACTGAATATGTTTTCAATGGAACTACAGAAATTAAAAAGCTCGACAATGCAGGAAATATACTCTGGGACCATGTTTATGGAATGTCCGGAAACAAGATTGAAGTCGGCACAGATAATAAAGCAGTTATCAGCGGCTACCCGAACGCAGGTGCAGGTGCTGCCTTTTTCAAGATTGATGAAAACGGCAATCAATTGTGGATCAATTTAGATGCTGACGGCCCACAGGCATTATTTCTTCATGCTTTGTTATTGCTGGATAACAACAACAACGCTTATCTCGCAGCAGGAACACTGTTTAACATGGCCGTTTGCAAAGTGAATAATGATGGCACCAACGGCTGGACGGCTCTCACGAATTCCGGTGGTTATGCTAATTCGATGGTATTTGGAAAGAATCTCAACAGCATCTTTGTAGTAGGCGGCATTACAGCCCGATTGAATGATGAAACAGTGCCTGTATGTGAACCTTCCGCAAATATTTTCTTCAATAGTATAACTCCTGCTTCGATTAAAGTAAGCTGGGACGCTGTACCGGGCGCAGTCCAATATGAACTGTGGCGGAAAAAATCATCGGCAGCCAGCAATTGGAAAGTCGTATTTGTAGCCGGTGACAAAACCTCAAAGAATATTAAGAACCTCGCATGCAATACAAGTTTTGATTTTAAGATCAGAACCGTTTGTGATGTTGCAGGAACCGTAGTCTCCGCATTTTCTCCGGTTTTTACAGCAACCACTTCGCCATGCAAACTTGAAAGTGAAATGGTAACGGAAAACCCTTTAAAAGTTTATCCGAATCCGGCAAGCGATCAAATTTCTGTGGAACTGATGCTGCCGGATGCTGTAAGCAATGGAAGAATAGAACTGATGGATGTGAACGGTCGTATAGTAATTTCGCAAGGCATTGCTGATTTGCAAAGCACGGTTGTTAATCTGGATGTAAGATCATTGACGGCTGGCATATATTTCGTCAGAATCATTGGCGGTCAAAACATCCTTACGCAAAAATTGGTGATTGAATAATCTTCATTGATAACAAACACGAAGCCGGCCCTGAGAATGCCGGCTTCGAATTTAATATTTGCTTGAGTAATCAGGCAGGCAAAATGAAAATCCCCTACAAGTTCCATTCCTGCAAAGGATGATTTTGTTTCGCTGATTTTATTTGTTTAAAATCATCTGCCTCGTTTCAAATATTTTTCCATCAATGTACAAGGTGTATTGATAACCGCCCGAAACCAATGAACCCGCATCAATCAAAACATGCGACTGATCGCAACTTACGGGAATAGCTATCGCAATTTTTCCGGTTGCTGATGCGGTAATCACAATCGATGCACTGTTACATCCTTTCGGAATTCTGAATGGAATCACCGTGCTGTTATCAAATGGATTGGGAATATTCTGGCCGAGCAGTGGTGAAGCATTTTCTGTTTCGAATGAAATTTTTGCGGCGCCATCAATTGTTGTTGAAGTGGACGGCAGAGCGGAAAGTAATTGGCCCACCTGGGTTTTTAATTCATCAATTTGTTTTTGCTGTGCATCAATTTTTGAATGGAGATTAGTATTCTCCACCTGTAATCCGTTCTGCACCAAATTCAACTCCTGCACTGCTTTGGTCAAGGGCACAACAAACTCCGCATAACGCAGTCCCATCACCATTCCGCTTTTATCAACGCCACTGAAATCATAACCAATTTTTTGCGCTGCGGCATCTACATCCTGTGCAATAAATCCTGTGAAAGCAATTTTTTCAATATCATTCTTACCTTCCCATTGTGCATCGTCTGTAATGCCCATCAATTTATTTTGCTTAGAAACATTGTAATGAAAGGTAACAGGGCGCAATGCTGCTATGAATGCTAAGCCGGGCACATTTTCCTGTACATTATCCTTTATACGTGCATCGCTTCCGGAAGTCCAGTCAACCTGGCAACTATAACTTGAAACGGACGCATCGCCAATGCGAACTTTGTCACTGGCATCTACAATAGCTCCATTTCCAATTGCTGTTGCATTGGTTAATTCATCAACTCCTACGTCTGCGCCAAAGCCTACTGCGGTGTTCCCGTTTCCGCTTTTGTTGGAACCCAGAGCAGCGTATCCATAAGCTGAATTGTTTTTTCCGGTCGTATTGATTGCCAGCGCATAATATCCTGAAGCGGTAAGTCCAGCTCCGGTGGTATTCGACAGCAATGCATTGTATCCGTTCGCTACATTTGAATTTCCGGTCGTGTTGGAAAAAAGCGCCTTGTATCCAACTGCCGTATTAGAAACTTCGCCATTACCACCCAGTCCAACTGATATTCCGTTAAGGAAACCACTGATTTTTGCATCGCCTGTTACATCCAGTTTAGCAGCAGGAGCAACCGTTCCGATGCCTACATTGCCACCGAAATATCCGTTTCTCCATACAAGTGCAGCAGAACCAAGATCGATAGCATTGTTATTCTTCGGTATCAGCGATTGATTAACGGCGACATTACTTAAGTTATCAAGTTTTTTGGTAGATCCTCCGGTAACCCAACTCAATACACCAACTCCATTGGTGGAAAGTACCTGACCTGACGATCCATCTTTGTTAGGCAATGTCCATATCGCCGTATTGCTGTTACCGATAGCATCCGGTGCTTTAAAGCCCACGTAATTCGTGCCATTGGCAGGTAATTCTGTAAATCGTAATTCACCGGTATTACCTGCTGCGGCTCCATAGTTTCCAATCTGAACAGCATTCGCCTGGCTGGGTTTTATTTGCAGGTTAGCGGATGGTGTAGCAGTTCCAATTCCTACATTACCGTTTGCAGGAAAAGTATTTTGTGCCCTCATCGAAAGTGGCATCGATAAAGTAATGGCAATAAATAATTTTGAAATGTTTCTGCATGGCATCGCAGCTTTAATATTGGACGCTGTCACATTTTGGAGCAGGGTAGTTTTGTTTCTCATTGGATGAGTTTGGGTTTTAATTTGGAAAGTGATTTAGATCTTCCGGGTTCAACCGGATTTGCACGAAAACTATTTTGAAGTTAGGTGGCTTTAGCGAATAAAAAAAACAAATATTCCTGAAAACAAATTAAAGCGTCGGTTGCTATTATTTTGATGGTGAATCAGATGATGTTTGAATAGAAAATAAATTTTAATTCTTTTTCTTCTATTGACTGTTTACAAACTAACCCTCCATAATTTGAAAGCATTTTGTTAGCATGTTAAACAAGTGCTGATGTTGATTTTGGTAATTTCGCCATACGTAAAAACTGTAGTTAACTAAATTTCAAATGCATGCAGCAGCAATTCAATTCACAAAACGAAAACATTTTAATTTCCATCAACGGAAAATTATTGCCGCGCAAGGATGCTAAAGTTTCCGTGTTCGATTCTTCAGTGCAGGGTGGTGATGCGGTATGGGAAGGCATTCGTGTATATGATGGAAAAATTTTCTGTCTGAACGAACATCTTACACGTCTGCAGGAAAGTGCCCATTCGATGTTGTTTCAAAATATTCCTTCCAAAGAACAAATCAAGCAAGCCCTTTTTGAAACCCTGCAGGCAAATGGCATGCGCGATGGAGCACACATCCGGCTTACGCTCACTCGCGGCGAAAAAATTACCAGCGGTATGGATCCCCGGTTAAATCAAAAAGGATGCACGCTGATTGTGCTGGCTGAATGGAAAAAACCGGTGTACGGAAATGAAGCAATCTCGCTTGTTACGGCTTCCATTCGCAGAAATTCACCCATGAATATTGATTCAAAAATTCATCATAATAATCTCATCAATAACATCCTCGCAAAAATTGAAGCGAACATCGCGGGCGCAGATGATGCGTTGATGCTCGACAACTATGGTTTTGTTTCGGAAACTAATTCCTGCAACATTTTCATGATAAAAAATGGCGTGCTGCTTACACCGTGTGCTGATGCCTGTCTTCCGGGAATTACACGCGGAAAAGTGTTGCAGCTTGCTATCCAAATGCAAATTCCTGTTAAGGAGAAAAACATTTCTGTTACTGAATTGTACAATGCAGATATTGTATTCACTTCCGGAACGATGGGAGAACTCACGCTCGTGAATAAGCTGGATGGAAGAATGATCATCAATAAAAGCGCTGACACGCTCTTTGAAAAAATTCTTCAGACATTCAGAAATCTCACGCAGACAGAAGGGGAACAATTGCCTTTTTGATCGACATTGCAGGGTTTATTTGGAAACAAATAGAGCGGAAGTCTTTTATGACTGATCGAAATAATTATGACTGCTATTAAAAAACCATTTCAATAACCGCAATTTCAAAATTATTTTGCCAACCGTTTCTCCAGTATCTTTTTTAACTGATAAGGTAATAGATTACTTCCGATAATCATTCCATCCTGGTCAATCAATATGTTGGCGGGAATCGAACGCACACCAAACCGTTGTGCCACTTCAGAATTCCAGCCTTGCAAAGTGCTTACATGATTCGGCCACAATAAACCATCCTGCTGAATGGCTTGCAGCCAATAACCTCTGTTGTAATCAAGCGAAATGCTATAGATATCAAAGCCATTCGCCTTCGCAAATTTCGCGGTGTGATATTGATGGTACATCTCCACCAGCTCACGGTTCTCCATTCTGCAAGGCCCGCACCATGCCGCCCAAAACTGCACCAGCACAACCTTTCCTTTCAGCGATGAAAGTGCCAATGGTTTTCCATCCGGATCCGGATAAATCAATTCCCCGATCTGATCGCCATTACTGAAATCAAGAATTTTATAATAATCGTAAATCTTGTATACTACTACTGCAATGATGATTAATACAACGGCAGCGATGAGGAGATTTTTATTTTTCAATTGGGTTGAAATGGCTTTATGGTTGTATGTTTAAAGGGATTACCAGCAAGATGATTACATGGCCAAATGGTTCAGTTGCAATTAACTTTTCAATAGCACTTGCTAAATTTCCTGCATAGAAGTAAAAAGCGATCAGTACAGCCATATAACCATCCAGCCATTAAGCAATTTAGCAATGCAACAATTAAACAATGTCTACCCTATTTCACACCCGCTTAATCTTCGCTCCTAAGGCATTCAACCTTTCATCAATGCGCTGATAGCCGCGATCAATCTGGTTGATGTTGTTAATAGTGCTTACACCTTCGGCGCTCATCGCTGCAATCAGCAATGCAACGCCGGCACGAATATCCGGTGAGGTCATCGAGATGCCACGCAAGGATTGTTGACGGTTCAATCCAATCACTGCTGCACGGTGCGGATCACAAAGAATAATCTGCGCGCCCATGTCAATCAGCTTGTCGACAAAAAACAGGCGACTCTCAAACATTTTCTGGTGGATGAGCACAGTACCTTTCGCTTGCGTTGCTACAACGAGTAGCACACTCAGTAAATCCGGTGTTAATCCGGGCCATGTGGCGTCTGCAATGGTGAGCACACTGCCGTCGATGAATGGCTGAATCTTATAAGTAGCCTGTTCCGGTATAAAAATGTCCTCGCCGCGAATCTCCATCTGAATGCCGAGCTTTTCAAAAGTCTGCGGAATGATTCCGAGGTGTTCGGGTTGCGCATTTTTTATCAGCAGTTCTGATTGCGTCATGGCTGCAAGCCCAATGAAACTGCCTACTTCAATCATGTCACTGAGCATGCGGTGTTCACATCCACCCAACGATTCCACACCTCTTATCTTTAACAGGTTGCTTCCTACTCCTGCAATTTTTGCACCCATGCTGATAAGCATTTTGCAGAGTTGCTGCACATATGGTTCACAGGCTGCATTAAAAACGGTGGTCGTTCCTTTCGCAAGACATGCAGCCATCACTACGTTCGCCGTTCCTGTTACGGAAGCTTCATCCAGCACCATATAGGTTCCCTTCAGCTCTGAAGCATCTACCGTAAAGGAATTGTCCTTCACATCAAAATGAAACTTCGCCCCTAACTTTTCAAAACCAAGAAAGTGTGTATCCAATCTTCTTCTTCCAATCTTATCACCGCCGGGACGCGGGATGAACGCCTTCTTAAATCTTGCCAGCAAAGGACCGAGAATCATAATCGATCCGCGTAGCTTCGATGCTTTCTTTGCATATTCTTTCGTGTAAAGAAAATCGAGGTTGATATTTTTTGCACGGAAAGAATATTTTCCTTCACTAATCGATTTCACTTCCACACCAAAATCAGCCAGCAAAGCGATCAGCAGGTTTACATCGCTGATATCAGGAATGTTGGAGATCACTACTTTCTGATCGGTGAGCAGTGTTGCGCATAATATCTGCAACGCTTCATTCTTTGCGCCTTGCGGAACAATCGTGCCGTTTAGCCTGGCACCGCCTTCAATTTTAAATGCGTCCATATTTTATTGTAGAATATTTGGTGTTGATTTTTGTTTGAATAAATAAGAAATGGCGTTCCGATATTTTTAAAAATGAATGGCGGAAAGATACTACTTCGGAAATAATATTAAGGACGCCTGCGATTATAATGCATAAGCGGTTGTTTAAAAAATAGTATTCCGGATTATCATCGCCGTGTAAGGGTTTTTTTAAATGAAAATTCCGGTAAAACAAATGGCACTATTCACCAACCTGATCCTGCATGAATTATCTACCTTTATCATTGCTCTTAAAAAAATAATTCATGTTGAAAAGCACAATGTCTGTCATTACCGGATTCACCATTTATTGCTGCATCATCTTCCTGTTTTTATTTTCATGCAATGCGCCACAAGAAAAGGTGACAACAGATAAATCAGGTTTATCATTCGATGCATTCAGCACTCGCTTTTTAGATGCTTACTGGAAACAAAATCCGGCAGCAGCCATCAGCATCGGCTATGGCAAATATTATGAATTGCTGAAAGTTCCGGATAACGCGGCATTTGCCGGCGATGTGCTGTTTTCAAAACAGTATCTCGATTCATTGAAGCAATTCAACTATGACCGGCTTTCCGATAAAAACAAGATTGATTTCAAGATCATCGAAAACCAGCTCCGCAGCACCATCTGGTACATTGATACTTTCAAAATGCAGCAATGGGATCCTTCATCTTACAATCTCAGCAATGAATGTTATGAAATCATCCACCAGGATTATGCGCCGCTGAATGAACGGATGAAAATATTGTCCCAACACCTGCAACATGCTGATCAATATTTTGATGCTGCTTTACAAATGATCCATCAACCGACCAGAGAATATACGGAACTCGCTATCCATCAGAATTCCGGAGGACAAGATATTTTCGGAGCCTCACTCACCGATTCCATCAATGTATCAACACTTGCACAAACGGAAAAGGATACGCTACAGAAACGCGTTGATCGTACGCTTGCAGCTATTAAAAATTATGTTGCTGCATTGAATGGTATGCTCGCAGATAAAAATATGCAGTTCAGAAGTTTCCGGATTGGGGAGGATTTATTCAACCGAAAATTTAAATACGACATCGTAACTGATTATTCACCGAAGGAAATTTTTCAGCAGGCAATGGCCGCAAAAAACAATTATCACCATGCGATGTTTGACATTGCCAATCAACTCTGGTCAAAATACTGTGGAACGAAAGAGAAACCTGCTGACAGTTTATTGTTGATAAAAACAGTGATTGATGCCGTTTCACTGCACCATGCCGCGCCGGAACATTTTGTAGACACAATCAAAATGCAAATCAATGCGCTCGAACGATTCATTATCCGGCAAGACTTATTCAATTACGATACTGCTTATCCTTTGCAGGTTCGCATCATGCCGGCTTACATGAGCGGCGTTTCATTGGCCAGCGCCAGTCAGACTCCTCCCTATCAAAAAAATGCGGTCACCTACTACAACATTGCTGATCTTACTGCTGTGCCTCGTGAACATGCTGAAAGCCAGTTGCGCGAAAACAATGATTGGATGCTTTCCATTTTATCTATTCACGAAGGAATTCCCGGTCATTGCCTGCAAGGAGTTTACAACAGCAAGTCACCGGATATATTAAAAGCAGTTTTTGCCAATGGCGCCATGGTGGAAGGATGGGCCGTATACACTGAACGCATGATGCTGGACAACGGCTGGAAAAACGACGACCCTGAAATGTGGCTCATGTTTTACAAGTGGAGCTTGCGCGAATGCTGCAACGTGATCATTGACTACAACATGCAATGCACCGATTATTCAAAAGAAGATTTTGTGAACCTGCTTACGAAAGAAGCATTTCAGGAAAGTGCGCAGGTGGAAGAAAAATATCATCGTGCAAAGGTTTCGCAGGTTCAGTTGTGTTCCTATTTTACCGGCAGCACAGAGATCAATGCACTGCGTGAAAAGTACAAACAACAGCAGGGAAGTGCTTATTCATTAAAAGATTTTCACGAAAAATTTCTGAGTTATGGAAGCGCGCCGGTGAAGTTTATCGGCGAGCTGATGATTAAGAAATGAAGGGAGAAAGATTTTCGGAAAATTTCCTTCAACGTTTTTCTTCATTCATGATTTTTTTAAAATTCTGCTTATGAAACCACTTTCCGTTTCCATACTGTTTGTCCTCCTTACCGCATTTTCATTTGCACAATCCTGGACACAAAAATTAGATTTTGGTGGAACCGCCAGAAGATCATCCATGGCATTTTCGATTGGCAGCAAAGGATACATGGGCCTGGGTTATAACAATAACTTTTACAAAGATCTCTGGGAATACGATCCTGCGGCTGATGTATGGACACAGAAAGCAGACTTTGGTGGTACCGCACGATTTGCAGGTGTTGCCTTCGCTGTCGGTGATAAAGGATTTGTCGGAACCGGTTATGATGTAAACAATAATTTCAACACTGCAGATTTCTGGTCTTATGATCCGCAAAACAATTCGTGGACGCAGGTTGCATCAATGCCGGTAGCAAGAAGATACGCTGCGGGCTTTTCCGTTGCCAATACCGGTTACGTTGGAACAGGTGTGGGTGATGCAGGTTACCTGAATGATTTCTGGGCGTATAATCCGATGACAGATACGTGGTCGCAAAAACCAGATTTCCCCGGCGAACCACGCTATGAATGTGTGGCTTTTGCTGTTTCCGGATACGGATATATTGGTGTGGGTTCTTTTGCAGCAACATTGTATTCCGACTTCTACGAATACAATCCTGAGTCGGAAATATGGACGCAGAAAGCAGATTATCCCGGCAATGGCCAGGATGCCTGTTCGGGTTTCGGATTGAAAGACAAAGGATATATTGGCGGAGGAAGTAATCAGCAAACATGGTTCAGTGATTTCTGGGAATGGGATCAACTCAGCGATGTATGGACAGCGAAGGAAGATTTCCCGGGTGCGCCACGCGCATTCGGAACAGGATTGGATATTCTGACGAAGGGCTACATGGGAATGGGTGAAGCCGTTGGCTACTATCACGATTGGTGGGAATATACGCCCGACAGTACTTTCAGCACAGGCACTGCCACTGCTGTTCAAAATGATTGCTTTATTATTCCTGCGTTGATAATGAATGAACCAATAATTATTCAATATCAAATGCAGCAACCTTCTCAACTGATCCTTACAAATCTGAATGGAACCATCAGCCGTTGCTATTCAATATTGAAAGGAAATAACAAACTCATTTTGCCGGTGCGTGATTTTGAAAGTGGTGTTTATTGTTACACAGTAAGAAATTTCAACGCTACCATTGCTTCAGGAAAGGTGGTAGTGATGAGATGATGGTATCAATTTATTTCTCCAACCAATGTTGTTCATCTTTTTTTTAATCGGGCATCTGCTCCATTGCAGCAGCAATCTTTTTGAACATGCTTTCCTTCGGAACAGCTAACTTTACTATCTTATTCCCATTCACTTGAGATCTCCTTCCATCTTTTTACTGCTGTTCCTTGCAGCAATTACCTCACAATCGCAGTCACTGCCATTCAATCCATTATTTGATGAATCAAAAGTGAACAGCATATTCATTACCATGAATACGGATTCGCTTTTGGAATTGTACACCGATGTGGAAAGCAACCATGAATACAATGTGCAATTTATTTATGATGACGGTGTACAACGTGACACTTTGGAAAATACCGGCTTCCGCCTGCGTGGAAATTCATCCCGTTATTCAGCCAAAAAATCTTTCAAAATATCTTTCAACACTTACGATCCGGGCAGAAAATATGAGAATCATGAAAAAATAAACCTGAATGGTTCTCACAATGATCCCAGCATGGTGCGTGAAAAATTGTATTATGATGCCTGGAATAAATTCGACCTTCCGGCCAGAAGAAGTTCATTTGTCCGGCTCTATATCAACAATGATTACTATGGTCTGTACACCAACATCGAAGAGATGGATGAGATCTGGTGTAAAGAACGTTTCGGTGATAACAGCGGCAACCTTTACAAGTGCACCTATCCATCGGATCTCACTTACGAAGGAGCTGATCAGGATGATTATAAATCCATTGAATCTTCAGCAGTAACCGGAGGCAGGGCGTATGACCTGCAAAACAATCCATCAGCCGATGATTATACTGACCTTGTAAACTTCATCACGATTCTCAACCAAACGCCGTTAGCTGATCTGCCTTGTGAATTAGAAAAAGTCTTTGATGTGGAAGCTTTTCTTCGCGCTTATTGCATGGATGTGGCGTCAGGAAACTGGGACGATTATGCTTTCAACAAAAACAATTATTACCTCTATCACAATCCATTTACTGATCAGATGGAATTTATTGCTTACGATTGCGACAACACTTTTGGTGTGGATTGGATTGGCATCGACTGGACGGCACGTTCCATTTACGAATGGGAAAATGCTGCCGAAAGACCATTGGTAACACGGTTGCTTGATGTTCCTGAATATAAAGACCGGTATAGTTATTATCTCAACCTGCTGGTCAATACGGTTTTAAATCCTGTTACTATCGGTCCTCACATCGATAGCATGAAAAATCTTATTACTGATGCTGCATTGGAAGATGAGTTTAAAGTATTCGATTATGGTTATACAGATGAAGATTTTTTGAATTCGTTTAATACCAACGATATTGATGGACATACTCCTTATGGTGTTAAGAATTTTATTACTGCTTTTAAAAGCAATGCACAAACTCAACTGGTATTGAACAACATCGCTCCTGTATTGCGTGAGGAACATCATCTTCCGCAGTTACCTGAAGTGGGTGAAGATATTTTTGTGATGGTTACTTCATTTGATGATGTAGCGATGAGCAATGTAAAAATCTATTCCAGCTTTGATTCGCTGACATTCACACAAGCTACTTTATATGATGACGGATTACATAATGACGGCGAAGCAGACGATGCAATATTCGGCGTGCAATTGCCACCCGCAACAGCCAATGGTTATTTGTACTATCATTTTCAGGCAACGGATAACAATAGTCTTGTTTCACGTTTTCCGGTTTGCGGCGACTTCAGTATGAAAATAGGATTTGAACCTCCTGCTATTTTCATCAATGAATTTCTTGCAGCAAATAACACGGTGATAGGTGATAATGCAGGTGAGTTTGATGATTATGTTGAATTGTATAATGCCGGAACGGAATCAGTTTATCTCGGTAACAAATACATCAGTGATGATCTTCAGAATCCTTCCAAGTGGAGGTTACCGGCAGTTACTCTTGATGGTGATCATTACATCCTGTTATGGACCGACAATGATCCGGAACAGGGAGCTTATCATGCAGATTTCAGTTTGAATGCTGATGGAGAACAAATTGGTTTATTCGCGTCAGCAGAAGAATACTTTGCCGCAATTGATACCTATAGTTTTGGATTGCAGACAGCAGACATTTCTGTTGGCAGATTACCCAACGGAACAGGGCCTTTTGGTATTCTACCCGGGCCAACACCCGGATTCAATAATTATTCGGTGGGAATTGCAGATTCAAATACAGATCATAATTCACTGCTGCTGCTTTCTAATCCTTCATCCGGAACTACTGTAGCTCAGTTGTTTTTGACTGTGCCTTCACCACTTACTACACTTCAATTGTGTTCCATGCAAGGAGTCACGATCAGGGAATTATCTTTTTCCAGCCTTCACGAAGGAACACATACTTTTTCGATCAATACAACAGCTCTTCCTTCCGGACTTTATTTTGTGAAAGTTACTTTCAATGGAACTATGCTTGTGGAAAAATTGGCGGTGCAATAACCTCAGCGGTATCGTTTCAAGTTCCGCTTTGCAGTTTTCTTATCATGAAAATACTTTCGTGATATCGGATCGAACAATACGAATAGCTCTCCATATCTCTCGTTGGCTGTTTAATTTTATACTATTCCTTCTTTTGCTTCTTCTTAATTTTCTTATTTGTAGAATCGTCTTCGTCGGTGGATTCATCCATTGCATTTTTTATGCTGTCAGTTGATAACCCTTTGTCTTTATAATAATGCTTCAACGGATCATAGGCAATCTGAATCTTCCCATCTGAATCTTCACGTGCGCGAAGAAAAATACTGGCGCCTAATTTTGTATCTGCCGCAACATTGGTGGGCTTGTAGTCTTTATCACGCTTCTTCAGGTTGCTCAATGGAATCTGAACGCTGATATCCGTGCCGCCATCAAAACCATAAGTGCCTTCGGTATATAGCGTTGCTACATTAGATTGAATTTGCATGCGCGAATAGGTTAATTGCTGCCCTTTTAACCAGATGGTATCTTTTAGTTGCGCAAATTCGATGTGGTTGAAATCACGGTTTTTAAAAACATATTCTGAAATCCTATCAAGACCGTCGATATTGATGAGTGCTCCGTTTTTGATTGAAAGCACGACTTTTCCATTCATTGATTTCGGATCTATTGAATAATTTTTCTTCAACTGGCTGCTGAAAGTGACGTTGCTCGTAAGCCGTCCTTTCAGATTTTCATGTGTAATAACTTTTTGATTGAAATTGTTGAAGGAATAAAATAAGCTGCTGATATCTGCATTGTCAACAGAAGCAGCGATCGCCATCTGATAGGGTGCCTGTTGCAAACCGGTAATGCTTCCGTTCAAACCAAAAACACCTTCAGATGCAGTCATCTTAATATCTTTGAATTTGAGATAATCATCTGAAAGCAGAATATGACCTCCGAGATTAGTTGCCGTAAATTTTCCTGAAACAATTTTTTCTGCACTCAGAAGAACATCAGCTTCCATCGTGCCTATGATATTATCAATTGATTGGTTTATCTGTTTTTGTGAAGACTTCTTTTGGGCAGTAGTTTTCTTCCGTGTATGCCCCGCCTTTTTGTTCGCGTCCGTGAAATTGCTGAAATCAATCGATCCCGCGTTCACTATCAGATTTGCAAACAGTGATCGTCCGGGAACAAATAAGAAGGGGATAAATTGAATAATCTGCCCCGTTACACTGATTGCATTGTCGTTGATCTTCATTCGAAGCTCGTCGATATTTAACAGCGAATCTCCGAAAGTCATGTTTGCATTCACAGCTGAAAATTCAAACCCATGAGGCACATACAATAAATTTGCATCACTCAACTTTACCCGGCCTTTAACTTTGGCCAGGAAAAGGTGATTCACAGTATCAACATAATCCACCAGCTTGCCATCATAATTAAATGAAACATCAAGCTGTCCGCTGCTAAAAACAAACTTTGATGTATCCACAATTCCGTTTATATCTTCCAACGCCATATTTACCTTTGCTTCCATCAGCAAGTGCGGTTTTATAAGATCTGTAATGGTAACCTGCGATCGTAAGGGAATGCCATATAGAGATGCGTTAAATCTCGACAAAATAACCTGTGAATTATGATCATCATTAATCTGCGTGGAATCCACATGATTCAGAAACCAACCTAAAGCACTCACCTCCGTAAATGTTTTGGTTTTCATAATCAATACATTCTCATCTGTTTTGAAGAATACATCTACGGCAGGTTTACTGCCCGGATATAACCTTCCATTAATTCTGATAGCGGCTGTCAGTGGCTTTTCAAAATTAAATGCAAGCAGCTTAGAAGCTATGTGTTGAGTTACAATAGAATTGGCCTGCTTCACGGTAATACTTGGCGCATCTATTTCAAGGTGCATTTGTGACGTATCGCCGAAAGCAAAACTGCCACGGACTAATAGATTGTTTTTATCAATTTCCAGCGTAGAGGATTTAATCTGCAATTGCTTTTCAGGAATATTAAAGTCAAGGAATAATTTAACGTGAACCGTTTTGTTCGTTAAGTAACTTCCCTTATCTGCATTAAATGCCAGTCCTCCGAAATAGATCGTTCCAATCAACTTTGATTTAACATGTTCCGGCGTTATGTTTAAAGTCTGACCCACATCTTTAAAACCAATCCTGAACCATTTATTCTTTGTGGAATCCACCATGCTGAACTCAACATTTTTCAGAAACACTTTATCAATGGTAGCGGTGAGTGATGACTTAGTATCCGTTTCTTTAGGTGCTGTATTTTTCCTGATAATGCTGGTATTGCTGTAACCATTCTTCATTTTAACCAGCGAAACCGTCGCATTCGTGATAGTGATACTTCGCAGATTCACTTCACCTCTCAGGAGTTTGCTTAACTCGATTTCAAGAACAATTTTTTCTGCATGAAATAATTCCACTCCATGAACAGGATACATAGAGTCACGGAGTACAGCTTCTTCCAGTGTCAGTGAAAAACTGGGAAAGTGATTGAATATGGCGAATTCAATATCCTTAATCTCAAGTTTCCCGCTGATTTTTTCATTCACCGATTTATTTACGGCTTCCAGGATTTCTTTCTTGTAAACCTGTGCAAGCACATACCCTCCTGCAACAGACAATAGCAATAAAGCAATAATCGCCAGCACTACATTTCTGATACGCCGTTTTGTTTTTTTGCTCATGAAATATTATTCTTTGCATAAGATACAAAAGTCCAGGGCAACCTACATCAATTCATAAGAATTGAACGCATGACAAATCTCTTTGGGAATACGACAACGAGAAGTGAATTTATAACCCGATATTAATTCGGGTAAATATCAGGAGACAGAAAATTTGGGCAATTCAATTGCAACGTCTGTTTTGGAAATTGCCTGCCAGCCTCCTGTAATATTTTTCAGTTGATGATAACCCTTCCGTTTGAGCAGCGATGCCGCAATCATAGAACGATAACCACCGAGGCAGTGAACATACAGGGCTTCTTCTTTATCCTCCAGCTTGCTTACCTGTTCGTCCAGTTGTTGGAGCACAACATTCACAGCACCTGCAACATGACCGGACTCATATTCACTTTCTTTACGCACATCAACTACGCGTAAATCATCATGTTTATAGTCGAGGTTAAACTCATCTGCATCTATTGAAATCACCATGTCAAATTCTTTACCCGCGTCCTTCCATGCATCAAACCCGCCTTCCAGAAAGCCAATTACATTGTCGTATCCCACTCTTGCCATGCGAATAATGGTTTCCTCTTCTTTGCCTGTTTCTGTTACCAGTAAAACAGGTTCATCCATACTGATTAAGGTACCTACCCATTCTGCAAACCTTCCATTCAATCCGATAAATATTGAACCGGGAACAAATCCCTTTTCAAAAATATTTTCGTGGCGCGTATCGATCACCAGCGTTCCTTTTTTCATTTCAACGGCAAATTCTTCTGCAGTCATTGGGCGCATGCTTTTTTGTAAAACATCATCCAGCGATGAATAGCCCAGCCTGTTGATCCTGGCATTCAATGGAAAATATTGCGGCGGCTTCGAGAGACCTGAAGTAATTGCTTTTATAAACTCGTCCCTTGACAGATCCTGCAATGCGTAATTCAACTTTTTCTGAACTCCTATTGTGCTCCAGGTTTCTTTTCCAATATTTTTTCCGCAGGACGAGCCTGGCCCGTGAGCCGGATACACAATTACATGATCGGGTAATTTTTTCACTTCATTCAGCGAATCAAACATACGTGAAGCCATCTCTTCTTTGGTAATAGTGGCGCCAAATAAATCCGGCCTTCCTACATCACCAACAAATAATGTGTCTCCTGTAAAAATGCAATGCGGTTCTCCGGATTCATCGCGCAACAAATAGCAGGTAGATTCAGGAGTATGTCCTGGTGTATGCATCACTTCAATTTCAATTGCTCCAATCTTAAAATGTTGGTGATTTGCCGCAACGGTAACCGGATAGTTCGTTACAGTTTCAGGTCCGTATATTATTGGAGCTCCTGTTTTGTTAGCAAGGTCTATATGACCAGAAACGAAGTCGGCATGAAAGTGCGTTTCGAAAATATACTTAATGGTAACTCCCTTTTGAGCGGCCAATGCAATATAAGCCTGATAATCCCTTAAAGGATCAATTACAGCAGCTTCGCCATTTGATTCAATAAAATAAGCCGCTTCAGAAAGGCAATTGGTGTAAAGTTGCTCAACTGTCATGAGATCGCAGGATGACAGGTATTTTAAAGCCTGTTTTCCTGCGCGAAGATATCACTTTTTCTAATCGAACTTTCTGACGATGTTCATGAGTTGCTTAATATTAGCGTAATGAATTGAATAGAAAATACGCTTGCCATCCCTACGATATTTTACAAGTTCAGCAGTACGAAGTATTTTCAGATGTTGCGAAGTAATAGATTGTTCCAGTCTCAGCGAGCGGTAAATCTTATTTACATTGATCTCTCCATTCTTATCGATAAAGGCAATAATGGAAAGTCGTAAAGGATGTGCCAATGCCTTAATCCTGCTCAATCCCTTTTTTGCTAATGCGTAATCAAGCAATAATGTTTCAGCCATTTGTCTTTTTGGTTTTTGAAATTCACACGTATAACGAAAAGAATCATAAATAGTTTAGGTAAAATACTATCAATTTTCAATCGTCGGCTGAAAGGTAGTAAAAAAACATATTTTTTACCTTTTGGTGAGTCATAATAAACAAAATCGGCCGGCCCGAATATGGGGACAGCCGATTTTTGTTAATCCGTTATCAGTTAATTCGCAAGTTCTTCTACAAGATCAGCCAGTTCAGCAATGCGATCCTCATTTAATGAATAGTAGATAAACTTACCGTCGCGTTCTGTTTGAACAACATCAGCATTACGCAGAATGGCAAGATGTTGTGATGCTACTGACTGTTCAAGGCGTAACTTAACATAGATTTCAGTTACCGTCATTTTTCCCTGATCTTCTAACATCTTGATCATCGATTGACGGAGTTTATGATTTACTGCGCGAAGTACGCCAGCGGCCTTTTTCAGGGCGCTATAATCTATTTTTACGGGTGATTTTGAACTTCCGTTTTTTGAAACGAGAGTTAGTTCAGGAACTGCTTTAGCCATGTTTAAAAAAGTTTAATTAGGTTGAGAAAAAATAAAGGCACATATGGTTAACAAATTCAATGCCGAAGGGTTTTAATATTTTCTTTAAAAATGCAAATAACGGTGTTGTGAATATATATTAGATCTGAAATTGATTTAATTAATGTTCAATAGGCAAATTTAGAGGCTGAACAGGCTACAGTTAACGATCATCAAGTGATATGATAATATTATAGTTGTGACAGGATTACAGGTAAAATGGCTATTTGAATTACAGAATAACCCTGGAGCTTGAAATAAATGCTGGTTTTATATAATTCGGTTCAAAGTAAACAGGATCACTGAAATTCCCCATCACAAATTGCTTTTCTGCCAGCCTTATCATCCATGTTGCAGAAGGAGTGGTTGAAAGATCAATTTGAAAAAGACGATCCGTTGCAATCTTCTTGCACTTTATTGCCCCGCTTCCTCCTATTACAATTGTTTTATCTACCAATTGACGCTTCATGAAATCAGCAGTAAGAATAATGTTTGTGGAGGACTGCATTACAGTGCCGTCTTGAAGGTATAAACCATAATATATTTCATCTCTCCTGGCATCTATGGTTGGGCAAAATACCAGTGTTGAATTCTTTTGGATACTGCTCATGCCAACCGCCAGAGACTGTAAAGAATCAACGGCAATTAACGGCTTATCAAGGGCGAAACAAAGTCCCTTTGCTGTGGCAGCTCCAATGCGTAGTCCGGTATAGGAACCGGGACCGGCACTCAAAGCAATACCGTCCAATGCTTTCATTTCAATCTTTGACTCATTCATTAACTGATCTATTATCATGGTAAGCATGGCGGCATGATTGGCATTGCCTGCTAACTCTTTCAATGCAATCAATGTCCCGCTTCTGCTAAGGGCAACAGAACAAACAGGAGACGATGTTTCAATATGTAATAGTAATGTTGATGCCATGATTGTCCGCTAACCTTTGTTAATGGAGAATGATTTTGATTCTTTGAGCCTGATGGATAAACCATAAAGCGACTGAAAAATCAATTTATAAAAAACAGAAAGATAAAATAATACCCACTTGTATAATTATAAACTGAAATTGTGAATGCCCTTAAAAAGTAGCTTTTAATTCCACATTCACATCTCCCCGCTTTACAATAATAGTAGTAATGTCACCTTTTTGAAAAGCAGCAAGCGCTTTCATATATGCCATGATGTCAGCGACCTGATAATCTCCAATTGCGAGAATGATGTCTCCCTTCTTGATTCCTGCCATCGCTGCCGTTTTTCCTTCATCAACTCCATCAACACGCAAGCCTGTTCCATCATAAAGATAGTCAGGAATAATCCCCAGCCTCACCTTAAACTGTGGAATATCGCTGTTGTCTGTTTCCTTTGTTTTTAAAAAAGGAAGTGGCCCTGTATTGTCCAGGTCAAGCACAATAGACTCAATGAGTTGTACAATTGACGCCTCGGCCGTATAATTAATTTTGTCTGCGTCATCTGTGGGTTTATGATAATCTTCATGTGTGCCGGTGAAAAAATTTAACACCGGGATATTTGCATAATAGAAAGAAGTATGATCAGATGGTCCGGTTCCGTTTTCTCCCAATTTGAATTTAAGATCCTTGAACGCAAGCGTTCTGATAAAATTAAATGCATCAGGAGAAGTGCCCAGGCCACTTATCTCCATTCCCTTTTCACCATTGTAACGTCCTATCATATCCATATTTACCATATACGTTATTGATGAGGTATCAATCGTGGAATGTTGCACCCAATACTTAGACCCAACCAATCCCAGTTCCTCTCCTGAAAAATTCAAAAACAAATAATTGCTTTTTTCTTTAACGCCATTGGTTTGAAAATACCTGGCGAGTTCCAATACACCGGCCGTTCCACTTGCGTTATCATCAGCCCCGTTATGAATGGCGGGCTCGCCACGATAAAGTGAATTGCCATATTCTCCATATCCTAAATGATCGAAATGCGCTCCAATCACTACTGTTTGAGGAGCGTCGTTGTCAATAAATGCCGCTACGTTATGACCAGTAATTGTCAGCCTGTCTAAATTTGTTGAAAGTTCAGCAACATTAAATTCCGCGCGCCAGTTGCTTTTAAGCGCTGTTGATTTGATAAAGATCACAGGAAGATCCGCTGTTGGAGAATTGATATCAAGATTGGCTTTCAGATCTTCAGCATTCGAAAGCGTATTCGTCAAGATTACCGCGATTGCGCCTTTGCTCTTCGCATTTTCGATCCTCGTTTTCAAATCTGAAAAAGGACCATATTTTGAATGTGCATCGTCACCATCTGGTGTGCTGCATTCCATCAGATAAATGCTGCCTTTAAGATTGGAGAGATTTTTATAACTGTCATATCCTATAGCAGGAGCAACAATTCCAAACCCGACATCCACAATTTTACCTTCAGCTTTGCCATTACCGGATGCATTAACAGGATAAAAATCTTCATTCAACTTCATGGTTACTCCGTTGATCGCCAATTGATTTTTGCCGCTCATTTTTTCCCATACGTAAAGTTGAATGACTGCAGGTATCCTTGTTCACCTTTGGGCAGCAGACCCCATGATTTGTATTGACGTATCAGATACTTGTACGCTTCCTGCTCTCCTTTGGAACCGGTATTTCGTCCTTCAAGTTTGTCGGAAGCGAGAAAGTAAATGTGTTCTTTAAGATGATTCTCCAATAGGGAGTCTGACGGTCCGGCAAATATTGAATTGAATGAAAAAGATAGTAAAAACAGTAGGATGACCGTGTTTTTTTGCATGGCAATGGATCGTTTATTTTTAGTTAAAAGACAATTATTTTTTCAGGCAAATCAAATAATACAACACAAAATTAAATTATCACTGACAGAACGGGCAGAAATTTAAAAAAACAGTAGTTGCTATCAATAAAAAAGCTGCTGAAAAATTTCAGCAGCTTTTTAAAAAAAACTACTTCTCATTTATTTTTGTGCAGTGAGGGCCTTGTTATATTCATCTTGATTGGTCAGCACTTCAATAGCTTTTTTCACATCAGGATCACTCTTCAGCCCTGCTTCAAGGCGTCCGTTTTTGTAATAATAACGGCTGGCAATTTCTTCTTCCAGCAATTCAATGATTTGTGCTTTGTTTTTTTGCAAATCATGTTCTTTGTCATGCATCATTGAATTTTTCAGCGCTGAAAACTGATCATGAATTCCTTCCCAATAATCTTCCTTTTCCGCTGCCTCCTGCAAGGCTTTCAATTTTTCCTCTGTCTTGGTAGAGTAATCATATTCTTTATCGCTGATATAAGCGATGAATTCATTAAAGTCCGCATCCGTAAGATGAAACTCCATTGGTTTTGCAAGCGTCTGATGCTTTAAACGGTACTGAGTGGCAAAGTCAAACACAAGACCTTTGTCAACAAGACTAAAAGCAATCGGGGCAAGTTTTTCAGCCTCGGTCTTAAAATCAGGATCCACACCGCCACCATCATAAACAGTTCTGCCGCTTTTTGTTTTAAATGCTGTTTTAAGGGAATCCGGTATTTTACCAACACTGCCATCTTCATTCCGGTGCGCATAGTCAAGCGCCTGAATGCAACGTCCGCTGGGAGTGAAATAATGGGCTGTTGTAACTTTTAGCTGTGTTCCATAACTCAGAGGACGCGTTGTTTGAACCAATCCTTTGCCAAATGTTTTTTGTCCTACTATTACGCCGCGATCATAATCCTGAATGGTTCCTGAAACAATTTCTGAAGCTGAAGCAGAACCACTATTGGTGAGAATAGCGAGCGGTATCTTAATATCCACCGCTGCATCTATCGCATAAAATACTTTATCCCACTCCTTCACTTTGCCACGGGTGCTTACGATTTCATTTCCCTTATCAATAAATATGTTGGATACGTTTACTGCTTCATTCAACAAGCCACCCGGATTTCCTCTCAGATCCAGCACGATGGCTTTCAATTGATTTTTTGTTTTAAGTTCCTTTAATGCATTTTCCACTTCCTGGCCACAACCTTCAGTAAACTGATCGAGACGTATATAGCCGATATCGCTATTGAGCATGCCTGAATAAGAAACACTGCTGATTTTGATTTCTTCCCGTTCCAGTGTTTTTAGTATTTCACTTTTTTCTCCCGGACGCTGAATCAACAGTTTAACTTCTGTTCCCGGAGTTCCTTTCAGAATTTTACTGATATCATCCACATCTTTTCCTTTGGTAGTTTTTCCATCTACTTCAATAATCACATCGCCAGCCAGCAGACCTGCTTTGTTGGCCGGATAATTCTGATAGGGTTCTGAAATAACTATCAGGTCACCTGATTTTCGGATCAATGCTCCTATCCCACCGTATTTGCCGGTGGTTTGAAAGCGGTATCCTTCAATATCAGCCTCAGAAATATAATTGGTATAAGGGTCAAGAGTTTCAAGCATGGCGTCGATACCTGTACGCATAAACTTGGCAGGTTCCACATCATCTACATAGTAAGTGTTGACTTCTTTATAAAGTGTGGCGAAAATGTCGAGGTTCTTAGAGATCTCAAAGTAGCTATTGGTAGTTGCCGCAATGGGAACTATTGCGGTTAATGCAATGGCAGCAATCAGCAGTGGTTTTTTCAGTTTCTTTAACATGGTTCCAATTAAATTTGAAATTATAACCGGACATCAGATTACCGGCAAGACACCTAAAAATTTACGAGAAACGAAATTATGCGAAAAATATTTAACCTCCGGCGCATTTAGACGAAAGAGCCCATGTCAACGACAAGTGATATTCATTTATCATAGCAGAAAGTCAGGAGAGGATAATTTTCACGGTACAGGATCATGGCCATGTCCACCCCAGGGATTACAACTTACGATTCGTTTTATCGCCAACCAGCCACCTTTGAACGGGCCATATTTAATGATAGCTTGTACCGCATATTCGGAACAGGTGGGTGTATAACGGCAGACCGGCATCAGCCACGGTGAAATGATACGCTGATAAAACCGCACAACGGCAATTAAAAAACTACTTAGTATTTTTTCCAACAGGTGCATTGCTTTGAGAAAGACGAATAAGTATAGCAGTCATTTTTTGATGAATCAGTTCAAAGGACTCCATTTTCTTACCGGTATAGATAAAGGCCACCAACAGTTTCTTTTGTGGGATATTTTGAGCTTCATGAAGCAGACTTTTATTTAACCGGTATGCCTCTCTGGTAATTCGTTTAAGACGGTTGCGGTCGACTGCCTTTGGAAAATTTTTGGAAGAAACAGCCATCAGCACCTGTACGGGAGAATTAACGGATGCTGAAGTAGTGAGTGAGAGCACTTTGAAAGGGTACAAATAAAAAGACGAACCGCTATTAAACAGTTCGTCGATCAGTTTCTTGCTGGAAAGCCGCTCTTCCTTTTTGAAGGTAAATCGAAGTGGAGATGACGCTTCGTCTTTCACATTGCTGCAGGAAAGATATCTTCCAAAGTTTTGAACTTTAGAAAATCTCCGGGATTATTTCAGGCGTTTTTCGTCGGAAACCGTCAGTTTCTTACGGCCTTGCTTTCTGCGGCTGCTTAATACGGCTCTGCCGTCTTTGCTTTTCATGCGCTCGCGGAAACCGTGTTTGTTTTTGCGCTTGGTGGTGGACGGTTGATACGTTCTCTTCATGACTCGGTTATTTCTTTTAAGGGGTGCGAAAATAGCACCTTATTCTCAAATTATGGAATCAAATTCCGGAAAATTAAACTAAGTGATCATTTAAAAGCTAATCGACCCACTGTTAACTGTCTAAGAATAAAAGACTTAAGACGAAAAGACGAAAGACCAACTACCCGCTACTCACTTCTCACTTCTCTTTAAGCATTCATCGAAATCAGGAACTCTTCATTCGACTTTGTACCTTTCATCCTATCGAGCAGGAATTTCATCGCTTCTTCACTCGTCATATCGGCCAGGTGATTACGAAGGATCCACATGCGCTGCAACATTTCACGATCAAGCAACAAATCTTCGCGCCGTGTGCTGGAAGCAGTAACATCTACCGCAGGGAAAATCCGTTTGTTCGAAAGTTTACGGTCAAGCTGCAGCTCCATGTTACCTGTTCCTTTGAATTCTTCAAAGATCACTTCATCCATTTTTGAACCTGTATCAATAAGGGCTGTTGCCAGAATGGTTAAGGAACCTCCATTCTCAATATTTCTTGCTGCGCCAAAAAACTGCTTGGGCTTGTGCAAAGCATTGGCTTCCACACCACCGGATAATACTTTACCGGAAGCTGGAGAAACGGTATTGTGAGCGCGTGCAAGACGTGTAATGGAATCCAGCAAAATCACCACATCGTTTCCACATTCCACCATTCTCTTGGCTTTTTCCAAAACTATGGCGGCAACTTTTACATGCTTTTCTGCAGGTTCATCGAAGGTGGATGCAATTACTTCAGCACGCACACTCCGTTCCATGTCTGTTACTTCCTCTGGTCGCTCATCTACGAGTAACACGATGAGATACACTTCAGGGTGATTCTTCGCTATGGCATTGGCCACCGCTTTTAACAGCATGGTTTTACCGGTTTTCGGTTGCGAAACAATCAAGCCGCGCTGTCCCTTTCCAATAGGCGTGAAAAGATCAATCACCCTGGTTGAGTAATCGTTTGGTTCAAGAAAGAGGTCTAATTTCTCATTCGGGAAAAGTGGTGTCAGATAATCAAACGGCACTCTGTCGCGAACTTCTTCAGGTTTCTTTCCATTGATGGACTCAACCTTCAGGAGAGCAAAATATTTCTCCCCTTCTTTTGGCGGACGAACAGAACCCGTAACCGTGTCACCGGTTTTGATACCGAATAGTTTTATCTGAGATGGAGAAACATAAATATCATCAGGTGAAGAAAGATAGTTGTAGTCTGATGAACGAAGAAATCCATAGCCATCACTCATGATTTCCAAAACACCTTCACCATCTACCATTCCATCCAGGTCAACATTAAAAGCGGCTTCTTTTCGGAAAGGAAGGCGCTGGAATTGCCCATTCTTTTCATAACGGATCGCTTCTTCCATTTTTTCTTCCTTGGACAATGGCGACTCTTCTGTTTCAGCAACTGTAACAGGAGCTTCCGGTACAGGATCCGGCATCGTAATTACTTCAGGTTCCCGGGAAACAGGTTCCTCTGAAGCAACATTTATTTTTCTTTTACGCACTTTGGGTTTTGCCTCTTCTGATGCTTCTTTGGCAACTTCAGGAGCAATGGCCTGTTTATCCAGGATCTTATAGACAAGTTCCTGCTTGGGGAGCTTGTGATAATTTTCAATCTTCAGACTCTCGGCAACGTCTTTGAGTTCTGGAACGAGCATCTCGTTCAATTGCAGAATGTCGTACATAAATAAAGTTGAATGATGTGAGCGATTACGTTAAATGCAGGGGTTTTGCATTAAGAGCAAGAAAGTCAGCCTTGTCCTGCGTGAATGAATGGTTAAGAAATAAATGTTTGTTTTGATAAATCGAAATCTCGGAACGGAGAAAAACGAAGAGATGGGGCAAATGTAGGTAAAGAATTGTAAACTGCAAATTTGAATCACATTTACAATGATCGCTGATTTACCTGTCACTGATTTTTCATGACCTCTTTTTTTAATGTTGATAGGGTAAGCATAATTCATTTTCACATTGCGGCCATATAAAAACAATTATACATTTACTTGATATAAAAGTACTTCTTTAAATGCGGCAGCAAAGGAAACTTACCAGGAAGGAAAAGAATGCACAGATAAAGCAAGGTGTTGCAATTGCAGGCAGCGGAAAGAAACAATCGATATCAGGCAATGCAATATCATTGAAATTTTTACTCGGATTAATGTGCGCTGCTTTCGGGTTTTTACTTTACCTGCAAACCATCAGTTACGAATACACACTGGACGATGATGCTGTCATTCAAAACAATTACATCGTTCATAAGGGCGTAAATGGAATCGGAACACTATTACAAACTTCTTACCTGTCCGGATCGAATTCGGGTCAGGATGTTTTGTATCGTCCTTTATCACTCATCATGTTTGCAATCGAATGGCAAATCAGTCCCGATTCGCCGGCGCTCAGTCATTTGGTGAACGTATTGCTTTTCGCCATTACAGGATTTCTTTTATTTAACCTGCTCTGCAAACTGTTTAACCGGAACCTTGTCTTTTCTTTTGCTGCCACCTTACTTTTCATGGCCCATCCTGTGCATACTGAAGTAGTCGCTAATATCAAAAGTCGTGATGAGATCCTTTCTTTTCTTTTCTGCATCATTAGCATAAGCTGCCTGGTGGATTACCTTCAGTCAAACAAAACACGGACTTTAATTTTACTTTCTTTTTCATTCTTTCTGGCACTGCTTTCAAAAGAAAGCGCTGTTACATTGTTAGCGGTAGTTCCGTTGTTATTGTTTACCTGCAAGAATACTTCGCTTCGCAAAACCATCTCGTTAGTAGTTCCTTTTTTGATAGCCACATTTGTGTATTTCCTGATAAGATTTTCTGTTCTGAATGGAATCCTGGACAATGGAAAAATTTCCGTGCTGGATAATATCCTGGTTTCGGCTGCTGATTTTTCCAGCCGGCTTGCAACAGAAATTTATGTACTCGGCAGATATATGCTATTGTTGATTTTTCCCCTCAACCTTTCCAATGATTATTCATTTGCCTCCATCAAGCTTCTTGAAATTACTGATTATCGTGTGTTGATTTCATTACTGAGCTTATTACTCATCACCGGCTATGCAATTTTCAGCATACGAAGAAAGGATACAATCGCGGTAGCCATTCTTTACTTCCTGCTTACTATTTCAGTTGCATCAAATATGGTAATTACCATCGGAACGGTTATGGGGGAACGTTTACTTTACGCACCATCTCTTGCGATCTGCATTGTGATTACAACGTTATTGGTTCGGATTTTTAAGAACGGGCAAACAGAACCGAATGACGGGATTGCTGAACAGAATGTTATGGATTTTTTCAGCAGGCATGCCCGTCTTTTCATAGTCCTTGGCTTTATAGTCGCTTTATATTCCTTTAAGACCCTAAACAGAAATCAGGTTTGGAAAAATAATTATTCGCTGGCGCAGGCAGGAGTTCAGGATGCGCCGAACAGTTCAAGGGCTCATTATTTTTTAGGGGGCGAACTCGTGCATGTAGTTGCTAAGAATGAAACCGATTCGGCAAAACGTCACGCACTTTACGAACAAGCCCTTGAAGAACTTACCAAGGCCGTTACCATTGCTCCACAAAATTCCGCTGTTTACACCGACATTGGCCTCACCTACTTTGCAATGAAGGATACGGTAAACGCCATAAAGTATTACGACATCGCTTTGGTGCATGATAAATTTGACAAGCGGGCGATGAACAACAAAGGGATTTTGCTCGTGAAAAAAGATAATAAAGAAGCAATGTCATTATTTACGGAAGCAGTTCGCATTGATCCGCACTATGCTGATGCGCTGAAAAATCTCGGTAACCTCTACGGGTTTTTAGGTGATCTCGATAATGCAATGGTGTATTTCGAAAGATCAATTCCGTATCAGAACGACAAAGCAGCACTGGCGGAAACGTACCGTTTTATGGGAATGATCAGCGATCACCGGAGAGATAAAGTGAAAACGGAATACTATAATGCAAAAGCAAGAGAAAACGCAGGACAATAACTCATGCAATAATATACTTTCCATGCAATTCAAAAACTTACGGTTAGTCTTTTAAATTACTATTTATTTTTGCCCGGCATTTAACATACATGAAACAATATAAACACGTATTCTTCGACCTTGATGAAACCCTGTGGGATTTTAAATCCAATTCGCACGAAACACTTAGTGAAGTATTTGGAATTTACCATTTGGAAGAAAGAGGTATCACCGAAGAGGCGTTTTACAAACACTATTATCATCACAACAATATCTACTGGGACTTATTCAGAAAAGGTGCCATTGGAAGAGAAGACCTGCGGTTGATCCGTTTCATAAAAACTTTATCTGAATTTAATGTAACCGATGAGGTGCTGGCAAAAAACCTTTCGGTATCTTACCTGGAGATTCTTCCGACAAAAACCAGGTTACTCGATCATGCTATTGATGTGCTGACTTACCTGAAGAAAAAATATTCGCTCCACATCATTACCAACGGATTTGAGGAAGTGCAATTCATGAAGTTGCGCCATTCGGGCATTATCTCTTATTTTAAATATGTGATAACCTCCGAAATGGCCGGCAGCCAGAAACCGAACCGTGAAATTTTTAAGTATGCTTTTAACGTGACCAACGCATCCGCAATCGACAGTATTTTTATAGGTGACAGCATTGAAGCAGATATTCACGGTGCAAAATCTATAGGTATGGATCATGTGTTATTCAACCCGGAAAAGCTATCGCACAATGAAATTGTGTTGCATGAGATTGCTGCGTTAAACGAATTGAAGTTATTGCTGTAAATTTCTGCAACAGTGTAATAAGTCCGCGGTCCGGAGTTCTTTGTAGTCATTGGTCATCGTTACCGAAGTGAATTTGCTGCCTAACTTAACTATTCCCTAGTCTTCAAACACTTCGATCTCTTTATGCGCTTTCACCAATTCACCAAACTTACCAATATAACGTGTAGCTCTCACAATGTGGTTATCGATCCAGTGATAGTTTCCGCCACGCGGTTTCCCCAATAAGATTCCATGATATTTGAAACCATGCTTATTCAACCAGTCTTCAGTGATTGCACGCAGACTTTCTGTTCGGGAAGAAAAGAAATAAATAATATGGCCTTCATCATACCATTTGTTGATGGTTTCGAGCGCATCGGCAAAAGGCACTGCGGTAATCATCCGTTCGGGCTCTTCGTTGGGAACATCTTCTGTTATAGTTCCGTCAATGTCAATCAGGAAATTCTTTTTTTCTTCCACTAATACCGGACTTATCTTATGTCCCTGTTCGTCAAATGCCTGCTTCAGGACTTCTGCTGGTTCATTCATGTGCAAGTGTTTTGGCAAAATTATAAACTTTGAGATTGAATAAAGTAAAAGGGAGCAACTTTGCTGTTAATTGATTGTTACCAGCTCGGGTTTTTATAGCAACTAGCGGTTATGAAAATAGCTATTGTTTTTTCGTGAAGGTTGAAAGTGGCAGACGCCTTAATTTAACCTTTTATTGCATTTGAATAATAATTAATATAAAAATAGAAGATTGATTCGATAGGTCAAATAATTCCCGGAATTATCTACGGATGAATAATTTCAATAAAAAAAACTTCGCAATGGAATACCCATTTGTTACTTACCGTAAAGAAATTTTTGATGCTGAAGAGATGCTCAAACGCAGCTTTAATTTTTATAAATTCATGAACAAGCGGCGCACGGTGCGAGAATTTTCAAACCGTAGTGTGCCGCTTGAAGTGATGGAACAACTCATTCTAACAGCATCAACGGCACCTTCCGGCGCTCATAAACAGCCCTGGACATTTTGCCTGGTTGGAAATGCCGAGATTAAAAAGCAAATCCGCATCGCCGCAGAAAAAGAAGAGTATGAAAGCTATCAGCATCGTATGACCGATGAATGGTTGCAGGATCTTGCACCATTGGGCACCGACTGGCACAAACCCTTTTTGGAAATTGCACCATGGTTAGTTATTGTTTTCAAACGTGCCTACGAAGACGTGAATGGGAAGAAAAAAAACAATTACTATGTAACCGAATCTGTGGGATTGGCGACAGGCTTCTTATTGGCTGCCATTCATCATGCAGGCCTTGTAGCGCTCACGCACACACCAAGTCCGATGAATTTTTTGACTACAGTTTTGAACCGGCCCGACAATGAACGTCCCTTTTTGCTGATACCGGTTGGCTATCCTGCGGAAAACTGTACAGTTCCTGATTTGAAAAGAAAACAACAATCAGAGATCATGATACAATATTGAGAACGCTCTGATAGGATCTGTGGCGAAACCGGTTTTCAATGCCTCTCAAATTAGTATTAGTTCTTGGCTACCTTTGGCGCTCAACATTTTCTCATGGACTTAGCTTCTCCTGTACGACTTGCAGTTATCAATGCTCTTATCAGGACAAAATTAAGGGGCGATGAAAACTATGCGTTGAAAGGCATCAATGAAATTCACATGGTACGTGAAGGCGATCTCACGTTTGTTGATCATCCGAAGTATTACGATAAGGCCCTAACCTCTGCAGCGTCTGTTATCCTTATCAATAAAGAAGTTGCTGCACCTAAAGGCAAACACCTTCTTATTTCCGATGATCCTTTTCGCGATTATAATTTGTTAACCAATTATTATAGTCCATTTGAAAAGGCAACGCAAATAATCAGCGAAAGCGCTACAATTGGAGCGGGAACAGTTATTCAACCTGGTTCATTTATTGGCCATCATGTTGCTATCGGAAAAAATTGCCTCATTCATTCCAATGTGAGTATTTATGATCATTGTATAATAGGCGATGATTGTGTGATCCATGCCAATACTGTAATCGGAAGCGATGCTTTTTATTTTAAGAAGTATCCTGAAAGGGGCTATGTAAAGATGCATTCCTGCGGCCGGGTGGTGATTCATGATCGCGTGGAAATTGGCGCTTGTTGCACTATTGATAAAGGTGTTTCCGGCGATACGGTTATTGGTGAAGGCACCAAGCTCGACAATCATGTTCATATCGGTCACGATACGGTTGTTGGTAAACATTGTCTTTTCGCAGCGCAGGTCGGTATTGCCGGAGTTACTAAAATTGAAGACAACGTTATTTTGTGGGGACAGGTTGGCGTGAATAAAGACCTTGTAATCGGCAAAGGCGCTGTTGTATATGCGCAGTCAGGCGTTCCATCGAGCATTGAAGGTGGAAAGATTTACTTCGGTTCGCCGGTGCAGGAAGCGAAAGAAACCATGAAACAGATTGCTTTGCTGAAGCGGCTGAAAGAATTGTTTGTGAACAGGATTGATTGAAAACGTTTAGCATGTAGCCAAATAGATTTCACTTTTCTTATACCAGCAGCATCCATCATACCTCAATCAATAAACTATCAAAATGAAAAAGATAACTGTTCTCGGCGCCGGCATGGTCGGTCGTGCTATGGCTATTGACCTCGCAAAAAATTATGCAGTTACTTCTGTTGACGTAAGTACGTCAAGTCTGGAACTATTGCCTTCCAACATTAAAAAAGTGAAAGCAGATCTTTCTGATCAGAAAAATATCCGTCAGGTTATTGCCCGTGCTGATCTGGTGATAGGTGCGGTTCCGGGATTTATGGGTTTTGAAATGGTGCAGACAGTAATTCGCAGCAATAAAAACATCGTAGACATTTCGTTTTTTCCTGAAGATCCCTTCATCCTTGATAAGCTGGCGAAAGAAAATGGCGTTACTGCAATTGTGGATTGTGGTGTTGCGCCAGGCATGGACAACGTGATTCTTGGTTATCACAACGAGAGGATGGAGGTTGAGAATTTTACTTGCCTGGTCGGCGGACTTCCATTTAAGAGAACATTGCCTTTTCAGTATAAAGCTCCGTTTTCTCCTATTGATGTTTTGGAAGAATACACACGTCCTGCACGCATCGTTGAAAATGGAAAGGTGGTGATAAGAAAAGCACTTTCAGAAATTGAAGAAGTTCAGTTTGAGCAGATCGGAACACTGGAATCATTTAACTCCGATGGATTGCGATCGTTGGTGAAAACGATGAAGCACATCCCGAATATGAAAGAAAAAACACTGCGTTACCCGGGACATGCCAGGCTTATGGAAGCTCTGAGAGAAATGGGATTATTCAATAAAGAAGAGGTAGAAGTGCGTGGAAAAAAAGTGAGTCCGCTGGATGTAGCCGCCTCATTATTATTTCCGAAATGGAAATATGAAAAGGGTGAAGAAGAATTTACCGTGATGCGGGTAGTGGTGGAAGGAAAAGAAAACGGACGGAAGATATCTTATTCATACGACCTTCTTGACAGATACGATTTATCAACCCACACTTCATCGATGGCGCGTACAACCGGATACACCTGTACGGCTGCTGCAGTAATGGTGCTGGAAGATTTGTATAAACGAAAGGGAATTATTCCGCCGGAGTATTTAGGGAAGGACGAAAAATGCTTCTGGTTCCTGCTTTCTTACCTTGAAGAGCGCGGAGTGGTTTACCATAAAAATCCATAGCGACATAGGGAAGATACTGAAATTGAATGTTAGCTTAAACAAGTTACCTTTTCACTTCAGTACTTACTATTTTTTGATTTACCCATGAAACAAAATCAAAAGAATGAAAAAACTGTTTCACGCAAAGGTTATCGCTTGTTGATAGTTTTTTCAGATCAATACTCAGTTTAACCAGCATGATTCTCATGCTTTTTTGCACTGCTGCCTCACTGTTTATTTTCTGAAAGTGTTTAATGAATGTTTTTTCCAAAAGGTATTCTTTCGTATTTCTTTTCCGGATAAATCCATTCAATTGCCGGCACTGATATTCCAGTTCATCAAATTTTCGTGATTCAAACAATACCAGAAGAAACAGAATTCTTGTAAGATCATACAATTCCTTTCTGGGAGCATTTGCACTGCTGTTAAGAATCACACGACAGTAATCCCATGTTGTTAAAAAATCCCCGCGCGAAAAAAACAGGAGCATCAATAAATAATTCAGCGCCCTACCCTCGCCACCTTCATCCAATATCGCCTGATTTTTTTCATAAAACTCCTGTACTTCCTTAATTATCCCTGCTTTGCCTTTGGCCCCGGTTTCCAGATAGTGATGTGCCAGGAACAATGAATAATATTTACCGCCAACCACCGGATTACCTTTGTAGTTGTCTAACCATAATTTCCTGAATTCCGTCAACCATTTCTTGCTTTCAGAAAGTCGCTTCGTATCAATGCAAGCCGCGAGATAAACAATAAAAGCAATCAGGTATTCCTGGGGCCTCCTTTTTGAAAAATCCACTGAGGCATCATTCATCAATATCCAGCACTGTTTCGCTTCTGCATATGCCTTTTCATAGTCCGCTTGTAGTTTGTACAGGTAATAAAGTGAAAGGTGTAAAAAGCCCTTTGATGAAACAGGCAGATGGGTCAAATCCTTATTATATACCGGTGACTCAAGAAGTTCTTTAATACTTTGGACTTCGTGATTCGAACGCATCAGGAAACTATTGCGTGTAATTTTTGCAACCTCTACATACTGGCGATAGATTTCGGCCGTGTGAAGAATATTTTGAGCGTTACTGACCATGCTATCACCTATGGTAGAAAAATTAATATTGTGATTTTTGTAGAGTCCGGTATTCGCGAAAAAAGTCTTGTACTGAAGAATGACACCATGTATATAAGGCTGATTCTGACTTTTTGCCCATTCTTCCACTTCCGTCAACAGGGTAATTGCTTCGGGAAACAGTTTCCGGTAGTGAAGCATGGCCGCCCAGCGCAGCTTCCCAAGCATTAAAACCGCAAGGTTCACCGTTTCTCTGTCGGCCAGGCTGCGGAGAATGGTTTCATACAATTCATTTTTTCGAACAGAAAGATTGGGAATCCTGGCGGCAAGTTTCCTTTCATCATATTCATCCGGCGAGAAGCTCTCTAATAACTTAAATAATTGTACTAATATATTCTTTCCACCTTTACGATAGTGAATTGCAGTTCTCATTATATAGCTGCGTTCTTCTTTTGTAAGTACTTTAATCAGGGTGAATAATGATTTCGAACTTGTTTTCATAAGCAAGTGGATCGCTGCAAATAATATTTGATACTATGTATAAAGGTTTCAATTCCGAAACCTGTGTAAATTAAATATTTCAACCTTAAAAATGCATTTTCGGAGGCTAAAATTTAATTTATGCAAGGCATTGCCAGCAGTTAAAGCAGAGAATTTACGAATGAATAACCAGCACTTAAATTTTAAGTTATTCCTGGAAATGGGCCTTCAATTATAAATTAAGACCTGTATGTTTGAAGTCCTACCTGTTTACCCAGTTAATAAAGGCTATATGATCCCCGGAGATATGGGGATCTTTTTTTTGAACCGTGATAAAAGGGAAGTATGGTGTTTGACAACTCAATTCCCATATAATTTCAAGTTGTCGAATTCGTTTGATGCTCTGTGGAATAATTTATAATTTGACACCTTGCCCTATTAACAAGAAATTGAAATAAAAAAACTTTATCGTGCTGACCGACAATTATCAATTGCTGCTTCAAAAAGTGGATGAGTTTACAAGGAAGTTTTATGTAAACCAGCTCATCCGTGGCGTCATCTACACCGTGGCACTATTACTTGCTGCCTTTTTGGTAATCGACGTACTTGAATATTTCGTTTATTTTCCTTCTTCCATCCGGACCATTTTCTTTTTTGGCTTCCTTGGTGGTGGAACCCTTATTATCCTTCGCTGGATTGCACTTCCGCTGCTACATTATTTTCGTCTTGGTAAAATAATATCGCACGAAAAAGCAGCCGCTATCATCGGCCAGCACTTTAACGAAGTGCAGGACAGGCTGTTGAATATCCTGCAGCTTCGGCGTCAGGCAACAAGTGCAGCAGATGCCTCATTAATAGAGGCCAGCATCAATCAGAAAATTGAGGGGATCAAACCCATTCCTTTTGCCGCAGCCATCAACCTGAAAGTGAACCAAAAGCACCTTCGTTATCTCGTGCTTCCGGTATTAGCATTGGCTTTCATTCTTTTCTCTTCTCCTGATATTATCAAGGACAGTACATTGCGACTGATTCACCACAGCGAATATTTTGAAAGGCAATCGCCGTTTCAGTTTTCTGTTATAAACGCGTCGCTTCAAACTATACAATATCAGGACTTCGAACTTAAGATTAAAGTGGCTGGAAAAATTTTACCTGACCAGGCAACGATAGAGATCAACGGATTTGATTACCCGCTTACCAGGAAATCGCCAACGGAGTATGCTTATAATTTTGTAAAACCTCAAAAAGATATTGACTTCTACTTTGCTGCCGGTGGTTTCAGATCAAAGGATTTTGTGCTGAAAGTTTTGCCTAAGCCTATCATTATTAAATTCAATACCGACCTGAGTTATCCTTCTTACCTCGGGAAAAAAAATGAAACGGTTCAGAATATCGGTGATGTAACCGTTCCTGAAGGAACCAAAATTGACTGGCGATTTTTTTCTCAAAACACTTCTGATATCCGGATTTCATTGGGGGACTCGCTCTATAAAGCACAACCGCAGGGTGAAGATGAATTCACTTTTTCAAAACGATTGAAGCAAGATTCTCATTATACCGTTTTTGTTTCCAGCGAGAATTTGCCAAATGCTGATTCTATCCGTTACTCTGTTACTGTGGTTCCTGACCGTTATCCTGCTATCCAGGTTTCCCAGGTTAATGACAGCGTCGATAAAAAATACCTCTACTTTATTGGTGAAGCTTCCGATGACTATGGATTAAATCACCTGCAATTAAAATATCATCTGAAAAAAGCAGGTGATGAAGACAAGGCAACAAATTTTGAGACTATTCCGGTGAAAATTCCTTCAGGAAAATATACGCAGTTCTCACATTTCTGGGATTTAAATACACTGAATCTTGAGCCTGGCGATCAGCTCATGTACTATTTCGAAGTATGGGACAATGATGGTGTAAACGGAAGTAAATCCACGCATTCTGCCTATCTGACTTATGAAATGCCAACCGCCTCGGAGATGGATCAAAAGACAGAAGAGAACAATGAAAAAATAAAGGAAGATCTTGAATCTTCTATCAAAGAAACCAAACAATTGAAGGATGAATTTGACAAAATGCAACGTGACTTGCTGAATAAAAAGAATCCTACCTGGGAAGACAAAAAGAAAATTGATGACCTCCTGCAGCGTCAAAAAGAATTGAATAATAAAATTGAAAGCATGCAGGAAACGTTTAAGGAAAATCTGCAGAACCAATCTGATTATAAACAATACAGTCCTGAGCTGCAGGAAAAGCAGCAGGACCTGAAAAAATTGTTCGATGATGTTTTAAGTCCTGAAATGAAAGAGATGATTGATAAAATGCAGAAGATGATGGAGCAAATGAACAAGGATAAAACGCTTGACCAGTTGGAGAACAATAAACTTTCAAATCAGGATCTGGAGAAAGAATTGGATAGAATGCTGGCTTTGTTTAAACAGTTGGAATTTGAGCAAAAACTAAATGACACCAAGGAACAGCTTGATAAGTTGGCGGAAAAACAGGAAGATCTTTCGAAAGAAACCACTGGTCAAAAGGATAACGGCAACAATAAAGATTCATTAATGCAAAAACAAGAGGATGTTAAAAAGGAATTTAATGACATTCAAAAGGATCTTGAAAAGCTGGATTCACTTAATAAAGAATTAGAGCAGCCGAATGAGATGCCGAAAATGGACGATGAGCAGCAGCAAGCCGAACAGCAAATGAACGACGCCAGCCAAAACATGCAAAAGAACAGCATGAAGAAAGCCGGTGAAAATCAAAAGAAAGCTGCGGATAAAATGAAGGAAATGTCGCAAAAAATGCAGGAGTCCATGCAAAGCAGCGAGATGCAGCAAATGGAGATGGACATGCAGTCTACCCGGCAAATACTGGAAAACCTGATCAAGGTTTCCTTTGATCAGGAAGACCTGCTCAACAGGTCGAAAGGAGTTAATATTTACAATCCACAGTATTTACAATTGATGAAAGATCAATTCAAGCTGATAGATGATTTAAAAATGGTGGAAGACAGTATTCAGGAATTGAGCAAGCGTGTTTTCCAGATTCAAAGTTTTGTGAATGAACAACTAAGTGATATCAATAAAAACCTTGATCAGGCTGTTACCTCTTTGGAACAACGACAACCTGCTGCGGCAGCCTCAGCTCAGCAATATGTAATGACTTCTGTAAACAATCTAGCCTTGATGTTCCAGGAAATTATGCAACAAATGCAACAACAGATGGCCCAGCAAATGCCGGGAAATCAAAGTTGCCAGAAGCCGGGAGGAAAGAAGCAAAGCATGAATTCGTTGCGGCAAATGCAGCAGCAGCTGAATGATAAAATGTCGGAAATGAGCCAGCAGATGAAAGATGGTAAAAATCCACGTGGCGAAAATGGTATGAGCCAGGAATTAGCTCAGGTGGCAGCAAGACAGGCAGCAGTGCGCGAAGCTTTGAGAAAACTGAATGACGAGTTAAATAAGGATGGAAAGAATTCGTTTGGCAATCTCGATGAGCTTCAAAAACAAATGGAAAAAACGGAAACTGAATTGGTTAATAAGCAATTCACTGACGAAATGCTCAAAAGACAGCAGGAAATTCTTACCCGTTTGTTAGAAGCTGAAAAAGCGGAGCGCCAGCGCGAAATTGATAATAAACGGGAATCGAATACAGGCAATGACATGGTGAAACAAGTTCCTCCTGAAATCGAAGAGTATCTGCGAAAGAAGCAGGCCGAACTAGAACTTTACAAAACTGTGCCTCCTAATTTGAAACCTTTTTACCGTGATTTGGTAGAAGAGTATTTCAAGTCACTTCAGCAATAATAAACACCAATCCTTATTGCTTATGGTTGAGTTAGTAACGCTACGCGATATGGAATTCGCATCGCTGCCCGAGAATATTAATCTTATTGAAGTTTTGGTAGAAGAACTAAAATCAGAACTTGATTTAAGTGAGGAGGCAGAGGCTAATATTCTCGTGTCATTAAGTGAAGCAGTCAATAATGCTATTTTTCACGGAAACAACTCTGATCCCGCAAAGAAAGTACGGGTTTGCGTGGAAAAATTGGATAAAGAAATCGTGTTTTCTATTGAGGACCAAGGATTTGGATTTAATCTTTCTGAAGTAAAAGATCCTACGGCTATCGAAAATCTTGACCGACCTACCGGCCGGGGAATCTTCCTGATGCGAAATCTTTCCGACCGTATGGAGTATGCTGAAGGAGGTAGAAAAGTCGTGATCACATTTTTCAGAAACTGATATGGGAATTTCCTTCAGTTATCAGGTGAGGAAATTCCGTCTTCCCAAACAGAGTAAAGTGGTTGATTGGATCTTGCTTGTTTCCTTTCTTGAAAAGCGGATAGTGGAAGATATTAGTTATATTTTTTGTGATGATCCATTTCTCTTAAAACTTAATAAGCAATACTTATATCATTCCACCTACACAGATATTATAACTTTTGACTATTCTTCCAATAAAAAACTTGCCGGGGAAATTTATATTAGTACAGAACGTGTCCGTAATAATGCTGCAAGTTTCGAATCGACATTCGAAGAGGAACTGCGGCGTGTCATGATTCATGGAGTATTGCATTGCATCGGTTATTCAGATAAAACAAAACGCGACCAATTGAAGATGCGAAAAAAGGAAAGCGAATATCTTACTCTTTTTATTGAAATGGACTGATGTTTCACGGGAAACGGCATCTTTTTATAGCAGGAACTATCACAGATTGCAGAAATATGTTAAACCGTAAAATTGAAGCTAACTTAGAAAGCGCTGTTGAAACAAATTTTATTTTATTCAGGTAAGCACCAGCCAGCTTCGATCAAAGCACTCAACTTTGAGTCGCCATCTCTAAATTCATTGACATTTATTCATTTCTTATCTTTGCATAATAAAAATGCAAATAGTTTCAATAGAATAAATTCCTTTGCTTTCCTAACCTACCATTTTCACTTTGTTTTCTAAGTATAACGTCATTGTAGTTGGTGCAGGACATGCCGGTTGTGAAGCCGCTGCTGCTGCTGCAAACATGGGTTCCAAAGTATTGTTGGTTACCATGAATTTGCAAACCATTGCACAAATGAGTTGTAATCCTGCTATGGGTGGAGTTGCAAAAGGACAAATTGTTAGAGAGATTGATGCTTTGGGAGGTTATTCTGGTATTGTTACCGATAAAAGTGCGATCCAATTTCGAATGCTCAACCGGTCTAAGGGTCCGGCAATGTGGAGCCCCCGAACACAAAATGACCGGATGTTATTTGCACATGAATGGAGAATGATGCTGGAAAAAACTTCCAATGTAGATTTCTTTCAGGATATGGTGAAAGCATTAATTGTAAAAGACGGCCATGTAACAGGAATAATCACAGGAATGGGATTGGAGATTGAATCCGAAGCAGTTGTACTGACAAATGGAACTTTCCTGAATGGAATAATTCATATTGGTGAGAAACAATTTGGTGGGGGAAGAATGGCAGAAAAAGCCTCTTCAGGAATAACTGAACAACTATTAGGATTAGGTTTTGAGAGTGGCAGAATGAAAACAGGTACACCCCCCAGAGTTGATGGAAGATCTCTTGATTATTCCAGAATGGAAGAACAGAAAGGTGATGAAAATCCAGGAAAATTCTCTTATACTGACACTAAGCCTCTTATAAATCAGAAGTCATGCTTTATTACTTACACAGATCAGGTGGTACATGATATTTTGAAAACCGGTTTTGAGCAATCACCTATGTTTTCCGGTCGAATTAAAGGGATAGGTCCAAGATATTGTCCGTCTATTGAAGACAAGATCAATCGCTTTTCGGATAAAGAACGCCACCAACTTTTTGTTGAACCGGAAGGGTGGGAGACCATTGAAATCTACTTGAACGGTTTCTCAACTTCATTACCTGAAGAAGTACAATATAAGGCGTTGACAAGGATTTCCGGATTTGAAAAAGTGAAAATGTTCCGTCCCGGCTATGCCATAGAATACGATTATTTTCCGCCTCATCAATTGAAGCTTAGCTTAGAAACTCAGTTGATAGAAAACCTCTTTTTCGCCGGACAAATCAATGGTACCACCGGTTATGAAGAAGCTGCCTGCCAAGGGCTCATGGCAGGTATCAACGCACATCGCAAAGTCAACCAATTGGATGCCGTAGTTTTAAAAAGGTCGGAAGCTTACATTGGAGTATTGATTGATGACCTTGTAAATAAAGGCACTGATGAGCCGTACAGAATGTTTACCTCGAGGGCAGAATACCGCATTTTATTGCGACAAGACAATGCTGATTTACGGCTAACTGCCTTGGGGCATTCCATTGGATTGGCCAGTGAGCAAAGAATGTTTCGCGTGGAACATAAAACAGATGCCGTTAAGTCTATTATTGAAGAATTCAAAAAAGTAAAGGTGGAACCAACGGAAATTAACGAATATCTGGTTTCACGTGGAACATCAACTTTAAAAGAAAGAAACAATCTGTTTTCGGTATTGAGTCGTCCGCAGGTTGATTTGAATTCATTTGCTCTTGCGTCAGTTAATGTTCAATCAATTCTGAAAAATTTCAATAAAGAGATAACCGAGGAAGCAGAGATACTCATGAAATATGAAGGTTATATTGAAAAGGAAAAGGAAATGGTTTCTAAAATCAGCCGTTTGGAAGATGTTCCCATCATTGCCCATTTCGATTATTCATCTATTAAATCGCTTTCATTAGAAGCAAGACAAAAACTCGCTAAAATAAAGCCGACCTCCCTCGGACAAGCCAGCAGAATAAGTGGGGTCTCTCCCAGCGACATTTCCGTTTTAATGGTTTACTTGGGAAGATAATGTAAAAAGAAAGGCAGATTTTACATTCACAAAATGCAGTATATGAATGTTTTAATTGATTTTGTACAATGTTATGAATTTTTTTTACTATATATTTTACAGCAGTAATTTTCTCATTATAATTCCCCTTCCCTGAAATATGAAAGACTTTAAACTAAAGGTGCCACTTTCAATCCGCTTTGTTGATTTCGATATTTTGGGTCATGTAAACAACGCCAATTATCTTACTTATTTCGAAAATGCCCGCATTCGTTATTTTGAAGAGATCATCGCAGAAGGCAAGGTGAACTGGAAAAAGGAAGGAATTATATTGGCCAAAGCAGTGATTGACTTCCGTCAACCTATCAATAGTTATAATAACTACTATGTTTCCGTGAGGTGTTCACGCATTGGAAAAAAAAGTTTCGACATCAATTACCTTATTACCAAAGAAGAAAATGGAAATGTGACTACCATGGCAGAAGGAACTACCGTAATGGTTTGCTTTAACTATGAAACACAAGAAACGATATCTATGAAAAACGAATGGCGCCAATCCATTTCAAAATTTGAAGGAAAGGAATTAACATGATGGACAAACTTATTAACCAGGATAATCAATATTGACTTTCTATTCTAATTAAATTGCCTCAGAATTTTGGTAATCAAGCGATATGTATTAATATTTGATACAGTTTTAGCGAAGCAAATACTATCTTCAAATTCGATAGTGAATACTTAAATAAAAATGAAAATGAAAACGCTCCTTTCAATCCTTTTTATTACAGCAGCTTTAATTTCAGGTTGTGCAAAAATACCGGTTGAATCGGTTCAATTAAGCGATGCTGTAATGCAGGAAGGAGCCCGCATGCATAACATCAATATCAGTATGATCAATGATATATTCAACGAAAAGAAAAAAAATGTGAGTGATTTCATAGAACAGGATTACATGCCCGAATACGTCAAAAATTTTATGGAAGGTTTAATAATTAAAAATTATAATGCAGACAGTATACAGGAAATTCTGCTTGCTATTATTCCGGAAATCAATCAGCGACGCGATGCCATGATACAGGCATTGGATGAACAGCGTGTAAAACTCATCAATCAATTGGATAGTGAATACGATGCGTATTACACTGCTTCCAGTGCCATTCACAACTTGTTACAATCTGCCGCTAAAGTAGATGCGGAAAGAGCGGCGCTCGAAGACCATATCAAACAACTCAGCAGTGATAAAATTGATTTAAACAAAGTGGAACATTCAGTCGATGTCTTTATTGCCAAAGCCGGAGGCTCAGGTAATATTGACGGCGCTATTAATGAACTTGATAATTCTGTGAACGAGATTCTTAATAAACAAAAATGATATAATGACTGACTTTAAAAAAATAGCGAAAAGTGCTGCTATTAAAACTGACGCACATTTCTCCGATAAAATTGCATCGCTCACGCGTTTGCAGGGTCCTGAACTTCAGGCCATCATGGATAAATCGGGTATCGACAAAGATGCTTTATCCGAACTTCTTAATGTGGTTAATAAATCCTCTCTCTCCAATCAACAAAAAGCTGCAGCAATCGCGAAAGTGAACAATGGACTGGGCTTCTTAATTGGAGTTGCCGAAAAACTACTTATTTAGTTTGTTGTGTTGAAAACATTTAATGTGCGTACCTCCACATAAAAAACTAAACAACTCCGGTAATAATTGGTTTTTTATGGTTGTTTCGTAAACAATCAGCATTTTAACCTGCTATCATCAGGTGATTATGTACATATTGAATAGCAATGCAAAGCGAATTATGTATAAAACAAGCTCAAAGAAATCAAGATGGGAAAAGGGAGAATAGAAGCATTTAGTGATGGTGTAATAGCCATCATCATCACCATCATGGTTTTGGAAATGAAAGTGCCTCACGGTGATGAGTGGCAAAATCTGACACCGCTTCTACCAGTGTTTATCAGTTATATTCTGAGTTTTACAAATGTTGCCATTTACTGGAACAACCACCACCATCTGCTTCATGCTGCACATAAAGTAAATACAAAGGTGTTGTGGGCCAACACTCACCTGCTCTTCTGGCTCTCTCTTTTTCCATTCGTTACAGGTTGGATGGGTGAAAATCATTTTACAACTTTACCTATTATATTGTATGGTGTGGTATTATTAATGGCAGGTACAGCTTATTATATCCTGTCTCAGGCACTCATACAACTACATGGGAAAAACTCTACTTTGGCGATTGCAGTAGGCAGAGATAAAAAAGGAATTGCTTCTGTTGTGATTTATCTGCTGGCAATTCCACTGTCATTTATCAGTGGTTATTTTGGATTGGCGCTGTATGCAATTGTAGCTGCCATCTGGCTGATTCCGGATCAAAGGATTGAGAAGAAGATTGTTGAACAACAGAACAACCAAGCATAAATACTCTTGTGAAATACTTCCAGCTACTCACTGAATTGTTAATTCCTTAAATCCGGTAGCATTATCCCATTCACGCAGAAATTCATACCCGGATAAAACACCCACTATTATTTCTACTGTAGTATTTACCAGTGAACCTTCTTTCAGATGGCCTCCCATTACGTTTCCGCTTTCATCTGCAACAGCAATATGTAAATGACTGCCATGTTTCGAAAGTGTACCACCCAATGAAATGACTTCAAATTTCTGTTTCAGGATGGTGATATCTTCCCTTCCTGCAAAACGGATGCTTAGACATCGCAAACTTCCGACACAAGCAAGAATGCATGCGGCATTTACTTGTTGTTCCTTGGTAAAGCTATCTAACCATTTTTTAATGTCTTCATTTGGTAGTAATCGGAAAGCTTTTACTTCCATTATTTTATTTATTCAATTTAATGATCACAACTACTTTTCTGAATTATGTTAATAAAGGACCAGCATTAACAGACAACTGTCTTAAAACCTTTTTACCTCTCGATATAAAAGCCGGTTTCGAGTATTCCATTTGTTCCTCCAATATAGCTTTTAATTCGTGCCGAAGGTCAGGTTGTTGCAGTGTGATGTTATAAAGCACAGTCATAGAAAAAACTCTGATAGCAACAGGAAGGTCGGGTGCAGCAAGAAAATCAAAACAAATAGTAGCAGCAATTCCCTGAATGTTTTCAGGCAATATTATAAACTGCATGATGTTCATTATGTTTCTTTTCACAGCATCATGAACCGGCTGTTTACAATAAAGCAACATCTTTTTAAGATAAGGTCTGATCCACTCCGGATGTTGTTCAGCAACTTGTTTAACAATCCATGCACTACGCTGAACCACTCTGTATTCTCCATGAAAGAATAGATACATCAGTTTATTAAACCGCACTCTGTTTTTACAAACCCATGCAGCAATTTTATCTGTTTGTTTCTTTGAATGCTCTTTTAATATTTCTTCTTGCAAATGCATCAGATACCAACAGAAATTGGATTTCAATAATCAGTTTTACATATTCCAGGCAATTCAAATAAAAATGCAATTTCAAATTTACAGCCCGTGCTGCGCTGAAATTTCAAGCATACGGTCAATGGATTTTTTAGCTTGCACTCTTATTTCTTCCGGAACAATAATTTCCGGCAATTCATATTTCATGCACAGATACAATTTCTCAAGTGTATTGCGCTTCATATAGGGACAATCATTGCAGGCGCAGCCATTATCCGGAGGAGCCGGAATGAACACTTTATCAGGCGAATCCTTTTGCATCTGGTGAATAATGCCCGATTCCGTAGCCACAATAAATTTTTGCGAAATATTATTTTTTGTGTATTTCAGCAATCCGGTGGTGGATGCGATATAATCAGCTAACTCCAGCACCTGAAATTCACATTCAGGATGTGCAATTACTTTTGCATCCGGATGCCGGCTTTTCAGCTTCCAAATTTTCTCGGCAGAAAAAATTTCATGCACAATACATGCGCCTTCCCACAATACCATATCACGACCTGTTTTCACGATCAGGTACTTGCCGAGATTTTTATCAGGTGCAAAAATTATTTTTTTATCCGCAGGAACAGATTCAATTATTTTTTGAGCATTGGATGACGTGCAGATAATATCACTAAGTGCTTTTATTTCAGCGGAGCAATTGATATAGGTGATTACCATATGATCAGGATGCCGTGCTTTGAAGCGAGCAAACAATTCGGCAGGGCATGCATCTGCCAAAGAACAACCTGCTTTAAGATCAGGCAACAATACTTTCTTTTGGGGCGAAAGTATTTTTGCCGTTTCAGCCATAAAATGCACACCGGCAAAAACAATCATATCTGCATTTGTTTTAGCTGCCTGTTGGGATAAGCCAAGGCTGTCGCCGATGTAGTCTGCCACATCCTGAATATCAGGCTCCTGGTAATAATGTGCAATCACCACGGCATTTTTTTCCTTTTTCAGTTTTTCGATTTCGGAAAATAAATCAAGCGACGGATCAATTTCCAAATCAAGAAACCCGTTTTCATTCAATTTTTCTTCAGCTTCAACAAGTAATGCACTCATATAATTTAATTTAAAAGAAATTGAAAGTTACTATTACAAATTATTAAGGGTGTGGAAAGGTTCACAACTATTCTACAGATTGAAAGCAATTGTGTTTATCCATATTCTGTCAACATACAAAGTTAATGAATTCACATTGGTGTAAGGTGAAGATCAGGGAGTTGAGTGTTTTTCAACATCCTGTTGATTAACTGAGATGGGTAAAGAATTTTTGAAACTTGTTAAGGTTATCACTTTTCTTGCGTTCGTAACCGGCTTAAAATGTTGTGTGCTATAAACATTTTATGGAGGTTATACAGTTAGTCTTAAATATGCCTGTTTGTACACATGTTGTTCACGTCAGGCTAACGTTAATTGAAGGAGGATGTGCGTACTATTTTTTCGAATCCACAATTTACAAGAGTTGTTATTCACAACTGTTAATAGTGATTGCACTGACAGTGATGTTTTGTTTGCAGTTTTATTAGTTCAAACAAAAATGGTCTTTTATTTTTTTCCGCACTTTGTATCGATTGCCAGGTTCTGAAACAATGTTACTTTTGAATAATGCCGGCATTACAGTTTTCTGATAGTATCAATTTACTTTCTAAACTTACTTACTCCAGAGTTGTGAATGGAGGTAAAGTGCTGGGATCTTATTATTATTCACGGCTGACGGGAAATGCAATTCAAATCGGCTTACCCGTTAGCGTTTCCATAGAACCTACTACCTCCTGTAATCTTCGATGTCCTGAGTGTCCGAGCGGATTGCGATCGTTCACCAGGGAGACAGGCATGTTGGAACCGGATTTTTTCAGAAAGACGATAGATGAATTAAGCAACCACTTGTGTTACCTGTTATTTTATTTCCAGGGAGAGCCTTATCTCCATCCTGATTTTTTAAGCATGGTGCATTATGCTTCGGAAAAAGGAATTTATACAGCTACTTCTACCAACGCGCATTTTTTAAATGATGAAAGTGCGCGAAAAACAGTGGAATCGGGACTGGACCGTTTAATCATCTCGATAGACGGCACCACACAGGAAGTTTATGAGTCTTACCGGATTGGTGGCCAATTACAGAAGGTGTTGGAAGGAACCAGAAATATTATTAAATGGAAAAAACAGTTGCAATCAAAAACTCCACACCTGATTTTTCAGTTTTTAGTAGTATCAAAGAATGAACATCAAATTAATGCGGTTAAAAAATTAGCTAAAGAAACCGGTGTAAATGAAGTACGGTTTAAGACCGCACAACTCTATGATTTCAAAAATGGAAATGAGCTGATTCCTGTGAACGAGAAATTTTCAAGGTATAGAAAACAACAGGATGGATCGTTTGCTATCAAGAACAAACTGATGAATCATTGCTGGAAGCTCTGGCATTCAAGTGTGATAACCTGGGATGGAAAAGTAGTACCGTGTTGTTTTGATAAAGATGCAAAGTATCGCCTGGGAGATTTGAACTCGGAATCGTTTGCATCCATTTGGCAAAGTGACGGTTATCAACGGTTCAGAAGTGCAGTGCTTCGTTCACGAAAAGAAATTGATATCTGTGCCAACTGCTCAGAAGGAACAACGGTATGGGGATGAAAAAATACAGTCTCCCCCACTCTAAATCCCTATTCATAGGAGCGGGAAATGCCTGCTTAAAACAAGTAAGCGGCACCCAGCGTGAAAGCTAATTCATTAAAATTATCATTTATCTCTATAGAATTTCCGCCTGTAGTTGAGGTGGCGTAGAGACTGTTGAAAGTGTACTTTGCTGATGTATTAAGTGCGAAATGATCAGACAGTAAATACTGAAAGGTGAGGCCGGAAGCAATATCGAATCCTTTCGGGGACTTTCCGGGTTCATAGTTATATAAATTGGAGGCCTTTATAGCAGCATAACCGGCTGCAAGGCCAATTTGTAGTTTCAATTTCTCTGCAAGATTGATATGATATGCTGAGAGCACTTCCCAATGCGTAAGAATAGAAGTATAGTAATCGTCGCGGACCACCTGGCCATTCTCATCTGTAAACTGAACCTTATCTCCATAAATGTTTGCACGCACTGAAGGGCCCAATGAAATTTTTCCGGATACGGGAAATTGTGCATTCACATCCATAGCAAACAAGGAAGTGGCGTTTTCCAATAAGGTTGAACCAAAGGAAACGGGATAGCCGATCTCAGCGGAAATTGTTACTGGCAATTTAGCTTGCGCATGGAGAGCATTGGAAGAAAGTACACTTGAGAGCACAAGTACAGAGAGCGTTTTTGAAATCATAGTTTTAATTTTTCACATGAACGCAGTCAAAACAGGAAATATTACTTTTTTCCTAAAATAAGTAATCCTGATGCCTGATAGTGATGGTTACTTTCTTACAGTTTATTGCAATCAAGCTATTTAATACGAACTATTTTTAGATGTACCAGATTCAAATTCCGTTATAAAAAAGGTGCAGTAAAGCTTATTTTTGAGACAAATCAATTCAGCTATGAAAAAGTTTTTGCTTATTACTTTGCTAATCGTGGTAGTAGCTGTTGCCGGTTATCTGCTGGCCTGCAACTATACTTATGGTGAAGGCAGCCGCACAGGTTACCTGATCAAGTTTGCGAAAACCGGCTATGTATTTAAAACCTATGAAGGGGAAATGAATTTAGGTGGCATGAATGCAAACAATAACTCAGTTGCAAATTACCTGTGGGATTTTTCGGTGCTGGGCTCTGAAAAGGAGGTATTGAAATCGCTAAGTAACTATGAAGGAAAAATAATTACCGTTTCTTACAAAGAAAAATTAAAAAACATGCCCTGGCAGGGTAACACTAAATATTTTGTTTACAAGGTTGTAGAAGCCAAGCCATAATTAATATTTATACGGTCATAATCTCTTTCTCTTTCAACTCTACGTGTTTATCAACCTGGGCAATAAATTTATTAGTCAGGTTTTGCATATCTGCTTCTGCATCTTTGATCTGATCTTCCGATACATGTTCTTTCCCTAATTTTTTAATCTGATCTACAGCATCCCGGCGGATGTTACGGATACTTACACGTGCGGTTTCCGCAACGGAATACGCTTTTTTCACATATTCCTTGCGTCGTTCTTCGGTAAGTGGCGGCTGGTAAAGTTTGATAGCCACACCATCGTTGTGAGGCGTAATGCCAATATTGGCAGCCAGGATTGCCTTCTCGATTATCTCCAGCATTTTGCGCTCCCATGGTTGAATGCTGAGTGTGCGAGCATCCAGCACTGAAACATTTGCTGCCTGATTAACCGGTATGTGAGAACCATAATAATCCACTGTGATGCCATCAAGCATTCCCGGAGATATTTTTCCCGCCCGAACCTTGGTCAATTCTGCTTCAAGATGCTGAATGGTTTTTTCCATATGGCTCTTGGTTTCATTAATAATTTGTTCAGGCGTCATACCGGTTTTTATTTTCGGAAGCAAACGTACATGTTTGTAAATAAATTTTCAAGTGGTTGAAGGAAGGAAAGTTTAATTGATCAATTAAATGTTGTTAAAAAGCAGTTTAAATGTTTTGAGAATCATTGAAGCACTTAGGCGGTTTGGGGTGTATTGCATAACCGGCGTCTGGCATATTACCGCATCATTTTCGGATCCATCGCATCCCGCAATCCTTCGCCAATCAGGTTGTAAGCGGTTACGGTGATAAAGATGCAAAGTCCGGGAAACACCACAAGCCACCATGCACTGAAGTTTCCATGTCCTGCGCTCAGCAACGAACCCCAGGTAGTTACGTCCTGCGGCACCCCGATTCCCAGAAATGAAAGAGATGATTCAATAAGTATTGCATTGGCAATACCGAACGAAACGGAAATGAGTGCCGGTGCAAGTGCATTTGGCAATGCATGACGAAGCATGATGCGGAACGGACTGTATCCAAGTGCCTGGGCAGATTGAATGAATTCCTGTTGTCGCACCCGCAGCATTTCGGCACGGGTGAGGCGAGCAATGCCGGTCCAATTTGTTAATCCGATAATCACCATCACATTATAGATGGAAGGTTTTGAAATGGCTGCAATGGTAAGTATGAGTATGAACAATGGTAAGGAGACCATAATTTCAATGAGCCTGGAAATGAGTCCATCGATGTGAATGTGTATTTTTCTATTCAGCCATTTGAACATGGTTACATATTTTCCGAGAAAAGAAAAAATTATAACCACTAAAAAGAAGATCAGCATACGCAACAGGAATTCAGATAGTAAACTGTTTGCTGTATTGTCACTTCCTCCACTCACTGTTTCACCCCGTAGTTGAGAGGCGTAAAACCAACCGAAAAAAATTCCGATGATAGTGAATACCAATCTTCCCCGTGTGATAGTTAATGTGTGATCGCCGAAGAAGCCGGCAAACGCACCTAATAAAATCCCAATCAGGGTGGCTATACCCATGGAAAGAAAACCAATTGTAAGTGAAATACGTGAACCATGAATAAGACCTGTTAACAGATCGTCGCCACGATTTCCGGTGCCCAACCAATGCCTGAACCGGCCAGGCATTTCTATTTCACTTCCATTGCTGTCGATAAATTTTTGATCACAGGTGGGGCATTTGTAGTTCGCATTATTGTAATCACTTTTCCCCGGAGAATACACGACCGGCGCCCAGATGATTTTTTCTGCGGGAATTTTTTTCCAGTCCGTTATATCGAGCTGCAGTTTTTCTGACGAACCATCCTGATGTTTTACGATATAGTTTTTCTTCCATGAAAAAGCAGGAAAATAATTTTCGCCTTCGTATTTAATGTACCATGGCAGCTCATTTGCCAGTAAAGGCGCGAACATTGCAAGCACAGCGAGCAGCACCAGCACATACAATGAAATCACAGCCGGTATATTCTTGTGAAACTGTTGCGCTGTATGTGTGCGAAACCGGAATGGTGGCGATTGCTTGCTCTTCATCCCTTATTTTTTCAATAATGAAATACGTGGATCAACAAAGGCGTACAGCATATCAGCAAGAAGGTAACCGATGAGCGTAAGTAGACCGGTAAGGGTGAATACACCGATTATTACCGGGTAATTTTGTGTAAGAATGGCCTGGTAGGTTTCCAATCCCATTCCGGGAATAGAAAAAATTGTTTCAAGGATTACAGAACCGCCGATTGCTGCCGGAAAAATATTTGCGAATACAGTAATGATGGGAAGCAATGCGTTTTTGAAAACATGTTTATAGATGACGGTGTTTTCCGAAAGACCTTTTGCGCGTGCTGTACGAATGTAATCCTGGTTCGCTACTTCAAGCACCGACACACGCATCATCCTGCTAAGAAAGGCAAGGGAGCTATAAGTGTACGCAATTAATGGAAGGATGATATACGGCAACGATAGCTTTATTTTTTCGAAGAAGCCGGCAGTATCAGGATATCCCGTAACCGGTTTTATTCCCGAGGAAGGAAACCACGGCAGCACATCAGAGTTGGCAAAAATCATCAACAATAAAGTGGCCACCCAAAAAGCAGGCATAGAATGAAGCATGAAAAGTAGTACCGATGAGGTCCGATCGAAGAAGGATCCCTGTTTTACCGCAGCTCTAATGCCAATCGGAACGCTGATGAGATAAGCAAGTATTACAGATAACAGCGTAAAGAATAATGACCAGCCAATGCGCTTTGAAATTATTTCATTCACCGGCATTTTTGTGGTGTATGACATTCCAAGGTCACCACGAATCAATCCTTTGGAGAAGGTGCTTCCTTTACCTGTCAGCCAGTTGCCATCTCCAAAAATCCAACGGTGATATTGATTTTGCGGATGAAATTGAATGATGGGAATGTAATTGCGCCATCGTTGCGGAGATGCCCTCATCTCATCATGCGCTTTGATTACCTGTTGCAACGCTGCCTCTTGATTTTTAAAAAACGGATGCTTGTTGTAAAGTATGCTGAGCTCATTCATTTTTGAACGAATCACTTTTTCGTTACTAATATCCAGCAGCGAATGCGAAGTAAATTCAGATTGATTTATTGCCTCCCTGATTTCATTTTGATGGTATGATGACATAAGCACTGAGTCTTTGGACAGTTGCGAATGTGTTGCACAAAGTTGTAACACGCTTGAATGATATGACTCAATCGTAAGCCAGTTGCCATAACTGTTGAGCATGACAGTAAGCGCATGCTGTTCTTTTTTATCAATGATTCTGAACAATGTATCCGGATACGAAAGTGGCGCAATGCTGAAATAAAAAACGGGAAGATCGAGGCCGAGCCGGTGTGTCCAGTATTGCTTCTCCTCCAGCATGGATGAGGTGGCTGTGTTTGCTACGTCACCGGATTCTGCAGCAGTTACCAAACGGTCAACAGGATCGCCGGGTGCATTCACACTGATCACAAATGCCAGCAGGGAGATGACAATGAGTGTGGGAATAAAAAGCAGGATGCGTCGTAAGAGATATCTTATCATTTTCGCCGGGTAGGGGAAAGATAAAAAATTAAATGGACGAGCGGCTTTTGTGGAAGTGTCGGGTATTTGCTGTGGAGGGCAAATTCAGGAAGGTAGAGTAATGACAACAAACAATTGCCGTGATATAAATGTCACAGTACATTGGATGTTGATGGCGACTTGAAAGTCGCGGACATCGGCTATTTCACTTTCATTTGCTTGCCTTCTTTCATAAACATGCGAACGTCTTTCACCGGACGATCGCTGGAAGCAGTGGCAACGTGGGCAATAGAGTCAATAATATTCAAACCTTCATATACTTCACCATATACAGTATATCCCTGATCAAGTTGAGGAGTGCCGCCAATTGTTTTGTAGGCTTCGCGTTGTTCGGGAGTGTACTTTATGCCGCTTCGTTGTTCGATGTTATCGAGTTCGGCATCGGAATATTTTTTTCCTTCTACAATATAAAACTGGCAACCGGAAGAACGTTTTTCAGGATTGTTGTTGCGTGCTGCTGCGAGCGCTCCCTTTTTGTGAAACAGTGCAGGATTAAATTCTGCAGGAATGGTATAACCAATATCACCGCTTCCCAGCATAGCACCTGCTACTGCATGCTTTGAATCAGGGTCTCCGCCCTGGATCATAAAATCCTTAATTATACGGTGAAACAATAAGCTGTCGTAAAAATGTTCGTTCACCAGTTTCAGCATGTTATCGCGGTGCTGTGGTGTTTCATTGTACAGCATCAACTTAATTACGCCATATTCAGTCGTGATTTCAACTGTGTGGCGTTTTTCTTTGGCTTTAAAAGAAAAGAGGATTAGAATGGGAAGGAGGAGCAGTAGTTTCTTCATAGAGAATGTAAAGTTCAAATTTTGGCAAAGTAAATGAAAAGGTATTGGATTGCAAGTAGCAACTTAAAGTATGAAACACGGAACGGTTAGAATAGCAGACTGGAAGAAGCAGGCAAAATAGTGCCGTGCTATCATTAGAATTGTCAGGTTATGAATTGGAGTGCAAAGCAAGCCGGTTGCCTTCACTGTCATTGAAGATAGCCATAAACCCGAACTGAGGAGAAATCTGTCGTTTTGTAATCACTATTTTTCCACCTGCTTTTTCAATCCGATGCTGCATGATTTCAAGATCCGGATTTGCATTCAGATAAATCAGTACACCTTCAGTGGATGATGGCTTGTATGAATTAGTATTCCACACGATGGCACCTCCAACGGCCGCTGCATCCGCAGGCAACAATCCCATTTTGAAGTTTTCTTCATTGATGATGACAGGCATTTGAAATTCAAAAACTGTTTCATAAAAATTTTGAGCCCGTTGAAAATCCAAAGCAGGAATCTCGAACCAGTTTAACGCATTTTTCATGGTAAAGAATTTTATTCGCCGAAATTACCACTCACAGCAATAACAAAGTGCTTCACTAAAAAGGAAATCAGCAATTATTTATGACAGCAATTATTGGTCTGCTGCGCACTCATAGAGAGATCGGGACTCAGATATGGAATACCAAGGTTGAGGCCGCGCAATATTAAAAGCATACCTACCAACATCGCTATGTGCGGCATCAGGCGATTAATGCGGAACCGAAATTTTGGCGTGGCAAATCTCCGGCTGACAGAAAGCAACATCATCATTGGAAATGTTCCTAATCCAAACAACAACATGAAGAGTGCACCATTAATGACGGTTCCGGCGAGAAGTGCGCCTGCAATTCCCATGTAAACAAATCCACAGGGCAGTAATCCATTTAGCAATCCGATGAAATATAAATTGGAAGCGGATGTTTTTAAAAAAAGCGGAGCGAGTAGTTTTTTTAGTTTGCCTGAAAAACCAAACTGCCAACGGTTTTTAAATTCTGTAAAAACAGGAATGGCACTAAAGAGCAACAATAGTCCAATGGTGATACTCATGCCTTGCTGAATGCCGGAAAAATAAAATCCAAATCCAATGAGTCCGAAAAATGCGCCCATCAATGCATAAGAAGTTGCACGTCCGAGGTTGTATAAGATTCTTCCCCAAATAAAGCGGGCATTGGATGCATTTGAATCAGGTAATGCCATCGCAAGTGGTCCACACATGCCCACGCAGTGAAAGCTACCCAATAAACCGAGCATGAAACCGCCCCAAATCATAATATTTTTTTAATTATTTGATTACAATACTTGCTTCCTGGTAGAAACTATTTTCATCCGATTTCCAATCGGCCTTAATGTGCCATAACCCATTCTTCATTTTACCAGCGTCTACGAGTTGACCTAATGATTGGTCAGGATGAACCGGTATCTCAAAATCCAATGCCGCATTGTCGGGTTTGAAAAACTGAAGTGCACCACTTAAAGATTTGCCTTTCATTTCAGGCGGAAATAAAATGATTACCGAGTGCGTTGCAGCATCGTAATTGAACTGGAGCGGTTGCAACAGTTCAAGTGTATTCGAGGTTTTATTGATTTGCTGTTGAAAAGCGATTTCGCGGTTGTAGTAATCAACACTTACAAGATCCTGTGGCTGTTGAACACATAACCAAACGAGTGACAACATGCCTGCAGCAAACAACGAAAATGTAATGGTAATGCCGGTTCCCCAGTTAATTCTCATGTTAATAGATTTTCAGTGTTCCTTTTCCGTTTCATTTTCCAGCTCCTTCTTTTCCGTGTGTTCTTCACTACCAGATTGTTTATAAACAGGACCGATAAATGTAGTTTCCAGCTGATCAATTTTATTTCCATTTGAATAGACAGCAATCTGCACTTTGGTTTTAATGTTGGTAATATCGCTTTGCGGGAGTTGGATAAAAAATGTTCCATCTGTAATTTCTTCACTTTTTGTGAAGAGGTTTTTGCCTACCATTGAAAGCGACGAATGTTCGGGTGACATTACTTTCAGTTCAATGTTGTGATCGTGAAAAGATTTATTTACCAGGTTGACGGTGTATAGGTTCGAAATGAAATCATGTTCCTGTTTTTGAAACAGTTGCCCTGGTGCCCGAAGAATGGTGGTTTGAACTTCCGGCCTTGATACAACAAGATAACCGAGCACTGTAATTAAAACTGTCCAAAGGCAGGCATAGCCGATCATGCGTTGGGTGATGGTGAATTTTTTCTTTGTTAAAATCTGACGGTGCGAAGCTACACGTATCAGTCCTTCGGGACGATGCACTTTTTGCATGATGGAATTGCAGGCATCAATACAGGCAGCACAATTGATGCATTCGAGTTGTGTTCCGTTGCGGATATCAATTCCGGTAGGACAAACAGCCACACACAAATGGCAGTCAATACAATCGCCGGTACCGGCAGTATTTAGTTTACCTCTCGGTTCTCCTCTCACATGATCGTAGGAAACTACCATCGAATCTTTATCGAGCAAAACGCCCTGCAGTCTTCCGTAGGGACAAACACCAATACAAACCTGTTCGCGCAGAAAGGCAAACACCACATAAAACACACCTGAAAAAACGATGATGGCGACAAAGCCGATGAAATGTTCTGTTATCGGTTCGGTCATGATTTTCTGCAACTCATCCATACCGATGATGTAAGCGAGAAAGATATTTGAAATGAGAAATGAGATGAAGAAGAAGAGAATGTGCTTACTGCTCTTCTTCCAGATTTTTTCTGCGTTCCATTCAGCTTTATCAAGCTGTCTCCGTTGTTGCGCATCTCCTTCTATCGCGTACTCAATTCTCCGGAAAATAAATTCCATGAAAATGGTTTGCGGGCAGGCGTAGCCGCACCACCATCTGCCAAAGACAGATGTGAATAGGATAATGAAAACAAAAAAAGTAAGCATGGCAAGGCCGAAAAGAAAAAAGTCCTGCGGGAAGAATGCAATTCCCCAGACAATGAATTTACGTTCGAGCACATTGAAGAGAAATACCGGATGACCATCAATCTTCAAAAAAGGCCCCATCACTAAAAGTGCGAGCATGAGATACGCAAAAATATTTCTGCGGGTAAATACTTTTCCTGCCTGGAATCTTGGATAGATCCACCTGCGCTTTCCTTTCTCATCAAGAATGGAAAGGTGGTCGCGAAAAGATTCGGGTTCTATAATTGCGTGAGTCATTGTATGTTGAAATCATCTTTCATAATCGCAGCACAATTACTGCGTCATTTTATGATTTCACTTTGGTAGTATCTATAACAACGGCCACTGTATCACTCGCCACAATTACCTGCGGTACAAATTTATCACCCTGAGGCGCTTTCGGATTCGGCGGATTGGTTCCATGCAATGACATGATAAAGCTGGAAACTGTTTCCATTTCTTCCGCTTTCAGGATACCACTCCAGCTTACCATTCCTTTGGCAGGAATACCATACTTCACTGTTTTGAATACATCACCAATGGCGCCTCCATGTAACCAATAATCATCCGTGAGATTCGGGCCTACACCACCTTCACCTTTTTGGCCATGGCAAGGAGAGCAGCGTGCGATGAAGATTGTTTTTCCTGCAGCAATTGACGACACATCTGTTAACAGTTTTACTGTCGATTCATCAATGGAAGAACCGGCTGTTTGCAACATCATCGCTTTTTGTGTTTCTGCCTGGTTCAATTCTGCAGCATATTCTTCGAGAGGAAGTTTTCCGATATGGTAAACATGAAAAACAAATAAGTAAGTAATTGCTGTGGCAACAGAAACAATAAAAATGTACTGTAACCACGGAGGCATCCGATTATCCAGTTCACGTATACCGTCATAATTATGGTCAAGCATCACATCTTTCTCAACTCCTTTTGGAACGGAGGCGGTCAGTTTCTTCCAGGCAGTTGTAAACCAGTCTTCCTTTGTTTTTTGAGCAGCCAGTTCCGATGCCGTTTCCATTGGCTTACCATGAATGATATGGTATTGTTGTTCACCAATCAGCTTTGCAAGTTTTAACATCGTGAGCATCATAAAGAACATCACCAGCAACAATCCTGCGATTACGTAATAAAATGATTGATACGTAGCGAAGGAAGAAGCTACTGTGGAAGAAGCGGTTCCGGTCTGCTGTGCCGCCACAGGTAAAGAGAAAAGCAAAGCATAAGCTGCGATGAAGAGGGTGATCTTATTTTTTTTCATGGCGAATTTTTAAAAAGGTCTGCTGCAATTATTAAGCGTTATGATTTTGCTGTTCCGTAATTACATCATCGTGCAATGGCATTTCGCTGATTTTTTTTATTTCCTGCTTATCCTGCATAAAAGCGTAAACACTTACAGCGGCAAAGAACAGGAAGAAAGCCACAAACGAAATCAACGGATAGATAGCAATACCGGTGATGGAAGCGAGATTATTTTGAAACATGGTTAGTTGTTGTTTGCTGTAGGTGATTTTTTAATGTCGGTTCCAAGTCGTTGCAGGTAAGAGATGATGGCAATGATTTCTTCATCACCATTAACCGGCACGCCATTATCGTTGAGGTCTTTGGCAATTATCGCAGCCTGTTTTTTCAAATCAGCTTCAGCCTGTTCTTCATAGCCATCCGGATAAGGAACACCTAATTTTCTCATCGCATGAATTTTATCAGCGGTGTGATAAGTGCTCAGTTTATTTTCTCCGAACCATGCATAAGAAGGCATGATGCTTCCGGGCGACATGCTTCCTGGATCCATCAGGTGATTGTAGTGCCATGCATTAGGATATTTATTGCCTTCACGTTGCAAGTCAGGCCCGGTACGTTTCGATCCCCAGAGAAATGGATGGTCATAAACAAATTCTCCTGCTTTTGAATATTCGCCATAACGTTCTGTTTCTGAGCGGAACGGTCGGATCATTTGGGAATGACAGGTGTTGCAACCTTCACGGATGTAAAGATCGCGGCCTTCCAGTTCCAGCGGCGTATATGGCATCACGCTGGATATGGTTGGAATATTTGACTTAATCATAAATGTTGGAATCATTTCAATCAAGCCACCAATCATAATTACAATGAGTGCGATGAAGGCGAAGCGGATAGGTTTACGTTCCAGTTTGCGGTGCCAGTGGGTTTGACCGGCAGGTAATTCCTGTGATTTTAAAGAGGCGGCTTCAGCAGTTTCATCCCCAATAAATTTTCCTTGCCGTGCTGTCATCCACAGATTATAAATCATCATGAACATTCCAACCAAATATATCAGACCGCCAATGGCACGGGCATCATACATCGGAATAATATTTTTTACTGTTTCCAGGAAATTCGGATAGCGGAGGAAACCTTCAGGTGTAAATTCCTTCCACATAGAACTTTCTGCAAAACCAGCCCAATACATTGGAATAGCATAAAACAGGATGCCGATCGTACCGATCCAGAAATGGTTGTTTGCCAGTTTTTTCGAATAAATGGAAGTGCCATACAATCGTGGAATGAGCCAATACAGCATACCAAAAGTGAGAAAGCCATTCCAACCCAAAGCGCCAACATGCACATGTGCAATCGTCCAATCGGTATAGTGTGAAATAGCGTTCACACTTTTTATGGAGAGCAACGGTCCTTCGAAAGTTGCCATCCCGTAAGCCGTAACGGCAACCACCATAAACTTTAAAACAGGATCTTCACGCACTTTGTCCCATGCTCCGCGTAGTGTAAGTAATCCGTTTACCATTCCGCCCCATGATGGTGCGAGCAACATGATGGAGAAAACAGTTCCCAGCGATTGTGCCCAATCAGGCAAAGCAGTATATAACAAATGATGTGGCCCGGCCCAGATATAAAGAAAGATCAACGCCCAGAAGTGTACAATAGAAAGTCGGTATGAATACACAGGACGGTTAGCGGCTTTCGGTAGAAAATAATACATCAGTCCGAGATATGGAGTAGTAAGAAAGAATGCGACGGCATTGTGTCCGTACCACCATTGTACCAGCGCATCCTGAACACCGGCATATATTGAATAACTCTTCATGAAAGAAACCGGAATCGCGAGAGAATTTACGATGTGCAGGACGGCTACTGTTACCACTGTTGCGATATAAAACCAAATGGCTACATACATGTGTCGTTCGCGACGGCGAATAATAGTTCCGAACATGTTGATAGCAAAGATGACCCAGACCAAAGCGATGAGAATATCAATCGGCCATTCGAGTTCCGCATATTCTTTACTGGTGGTTAAGCCTAATGGAAGTGTGACAGCAGCCAGCACAATAATGAGTTGCCATCCCCAGAAATGCAATTGACTGAGCAGGTCGCTGAACATGCGGGCTTTCAGTAAACGCTGCAATGAATAATAAACACCCATGAAAATGCCGTTCCCGACAAAGGCAAAGATTACAGCATTGGTGTGGAGTGGTCGTATACGACCAAAACTTATCCAGGGAATGCCACCATTAAGCCATGGGAATGGGAGTTCCAGAGCAGCCAGTAATCCCACCAACATTCCTACGGCGCCCCATAAGATTGTAGCGATTAAAAATTTGCGGACAATTTTATTGTCGTATTCAAAGCGCTCCAGTTGAATAGATTGATTCACGGGTGAAGTTGTTTTTTTGTAGGTGATTGACTGTATGATTCGTGATTTTCTTTTGTGGTATCAGGTCTTGCTTCCTGATCATTTTTTAGTTCATTCTCAAAAAGCATTCGAATGGAAGGGGTATAGATATCGTCATACTGGCCACTGCTTACCGACCAGAGAAAACCAATCAGAAAAGCTACCGCAACAATTAAACTACAGGAGATCAGGAGGATGAGTGCAATCATAATCTGGGCATAAAAGTATCTGGGGGCATTGTGCAAAGAACATGACCAATATCAAATGAAATCATGACTTTTATCAGGTATTAAATGATGGAGCATTGCGAATAGAGAGCGGTTGACTGAAAAGAATAAGTTTTTCCTTTTAGAGAATAGTCAGGTCTGACTTCTTATCAGAGTTTAAGTTTTGCCGCTTTCCATTTTGTTGAAACCGTTGTGATCAGTATAACACTGATAGAACTTAAGGGCATCAGAATGGCCGCTACCATTGGCGACAATTCACCTCGTACGGCAAAAGAAATTCCAACTACATTGTATAATAAAGAAATGCCGAAAGTGAGCCAGATAATATGAATAGCTGATTTGCAAAACTGGAGGAAGGAGGAAAGCTTTTTAAATTCACTGCCTTTAAGAATTGCATCGCAGGCAGGAGAAAATTGCAAAAGATCATCACTTACTGCAATGCCGGTGTCGCTTTGTTGCAAAGCGCCGGCATCATTCAATCCATCCCCAATCATCATCACCTTATTTTTCATTTGCCGGAGGTTGTCTATAAAATGTAGTTTATCGGTGGGCGACTGCTGAAAGTACAGTTGTTCTTTATCCGGAAAAATATCTTCCATTAGTTTACGGTCTCCTTCCTTGTCACCACTTAGCAGGAAAAGTTGAAAATCTTTTTGCAGCAGGTGCACCTGTTCCTTTAATCCTTCGCGAAGCATATTGGAAAAACAAAAAGTACCGGCAAATTTGTTATTGATGGAAACATACACACGTGTATCACCATTCAAAAATGAGTGCATAGGACACATCGCCGATGAAATGAAATCCGCGGAACCCACCCGAATCATTGTTTCATTAATTTCTCCCGCAATTCCTGCTCCCGGTGTTTCTGTGAAATGTTCAACTTTCATTGCGTTGAAGCCGGATAAATAGGCCGTAATCTTTTTGCTGAGCGGATGAATGGATTGGGTAGTGAGACTTTTAATCATCCTCCATTCTTCTGAAGTGAGTGCTTCGCCTTCGAACAGGAGCTGTTTTGTCTGCTGTACGGTAACTGTTCCGGTTTTGTCAAAAACAATACTATTTGTTTTGGAAATGGATTCCACCACCGCAGCATTCTTCAGGTAAAAATTATTTCTGCCAAGTATGCGGATCACATTGCCAAAAGTAAAGGGGACGGTTATAGCCAATGCACAAGGACATGCGATGATGAGAATAGCAGTGCAGGCAAGAATACCGCGATGCATATCTTTTGGAAACCAATAGATCGCCGTAAGCAAGGCGATCATTAAAATAGCAAGTGTGAAATACTTGCTGATTTTATCAGAAAGGGTTGAAAGCGTGGCATGTTTGTTTTTTAGAAAGCTATCGTGATTCCACAATTGAGTGAGGTAGCTTTGTTCCACTGTTTTCTGCACCAGCAATTCTATCGCAGGTCCTTTTTGTTTTGCGCCGGCATAAATCAAATCACCGGTATTTTTATTTACCGGCACCGCTTCACCGGTTACGAAACTGTAATCAATGTTTGCTGCACCGTTCAGCAGCACTGCATCGGCAGGAATTAATTCTTCACTGTGAATAATTATTTTATCACCGGGTTTCAGATTGGAAATAGGCGTTGAAATTTCAATTCCGTTTTTTTTCACGGTAGCAGCAATCGGAAAATAGGATTTATAATCGCGCTCAAAAGACAGGTTTTTATAAGTAAGCTCCTGAAAATATCTTCCTGCAAGAAGAAAAAACACGAGTCCGGTCATTGAATCAAAATAGCCGGCACCGTCACCTGAAATTATTTCATAAGTGCTGCGAATCAGCATTGCCGCAAGTCCGAGTGCAATGGGTAAATCAATGCTGAAATATTTCTGTCTGGCCGCTTTCCAGCTATTGATGAAGTAGTCTCCTGCGCTGTAAAAAAAAACCGGTAGCGCAAGCAGGAGGTTAAGAAAACCAAAAAAATGCCGCAGCGCCGGTTCAATACTTGTAACGCCAGTCAGGTATTCCGGAAAACTCAGCATCATGATGTTTCCAAAACAAAAGCCGGCTACTCCAATTTTATAAAGTAATGTTCTGTTAGTGTTTGCTGCATTTTTCCTGTGCAGATCACTTAGCCGAAGGTCCGGTTCATAGCCTATTTCCGCCAGCGTTTCCACCACCTGCCGGAGAGAAATCAGTCGATTGTTAAAAGTAACCGAAGCTTCCTTCTTCAGAAAGTCGGTATGCACATGAATAATTCCGGGTTTAATGTTGTGGAGATTTTCCAGGAGCCAGATGCACGAGGTGCAATGAATCTGAGGCAGCGAAAATTTTACCGCAGCAATATCTTTTTCTGAAAAGGTAAGTAATTGACTCACTACTGTTTCATCATCGAGCCATGCGAACCGTTTGTTCGTTCCACTATAGGGTTTGTGTCCGGGATATTGCTCTAATTGATAGTAAGTGCAAAGATTATTTTCGCTTAGCAATTCATACACGAGCCTGCAGCCGTCGCAGCAAAATATTTTATCACCACTGCTGATGGACTCACCAACACACTCATCTCCGCAGTGAAAGCAGGCCAGTATTGGGGAAGTCTGAGGTATATGCAACTGAACAGGGTTTACTGCAAACATGCAACAGGAGTATTCAACAAATAATGACTTTTGTCATTTTATCATTGAAGATCTTTTGTTCAGACCATAAACTATTAATAAGTCGGTTGATGGGTTATTCCGTTTGAACTGGTTAAAGAATATGATGTATGTTAGGGTAAAACATGATTTAAATCATAAATCACTATTTTGAGACGCAGGATATTTGTCACCAATTAATTCCATCCCTATGAAAAAATACCTTCTCGCGATCTCGGTGCTGGCCTTTGCTTTTTCCTGTTCAAACGATTCACAGAATAGCAATGCAGACCAAAATGAATCAGGTGATACCTATCAGCCGGAAAACAAAACCACAGATCATCCTGAATTAAATGATGAAGCTGAAAACAAAAGAGGCATCGGCAAATTCACGCATGTTGACCTTCCTGCAACACTTGATGTTCCATTGGCAACAGCCGGCAAAACAGTGTTTGAATTGAAATGCTACAGTTGCCATAAACTGACTGATGAACGGCTGGTAGGTCCTGGCTGGAAGGGTGTGACAACAAGAAGAGCACCTGAGTGGATCATGAATTTTGCGACCAATACCGATGAAATGTTGAATAAAGATGCTGCGGCACAAGCGATGCTGGAGACCTGCCTTATCAGAATGCCAAATCAAAACCTTAATGATGATGACGCCAGAAAAGTACTTGAATTTATGCGTCAGAATGATGGTGTTAAATAATATTATAAATACTCTTAAACCTTAAAGTAAATTGACAGATATGAAAACTTCCATTAAATACCTGCTGGTGATAACCACAGTGATAGCCATGGCTTTTTTGCTGAAGTCATGCAAAACTAAAAATGCCGCACAGGCCATTTCAGGTGATGCCGCACAAGAAGTGTATGTAGCACCAGGAAAGTATGATGAATTCTACAACTTTGTTTCGGGTGGTTTCAACGGGCAAATGGGAGTGTATGGATTGCCTTCCGGCAGGTTGCTGCGTATCATTCCGGTATTTACACAATCTGCCGAAAGCGGATATGGCTTCAATGAAAATACTTCCCCAATGCTGAATACTTCTCACGGCTTTGTGCCCTGGGATGATTTGCATCACACTGAGTTATCGCAAACGAATGGTGAAATAGATGGAAGATGGGTTTTTGGAAATGGCAACAACACTCCACGCATCGCGCGCATCAATCTTGCCACTTTCCGTACGGATGAGATCATTGAAATACCCAACAGCGCAGGCAACCACTCTTCACCCTTTATAACAGAAAATACCGAGTATGTAATTGCCGGAACAAGGTTCAGTATTCCCATGGGAAAAGAACGCGATGTGCCAATCAATACCTATAAAAAGAATTTCCATGGCACCGTAAGTTTCATCAGTGTTGATCAGACGAACGGAAGAATGAAGATTGCTTTTCAGTTATTGCTGCCCGGAGTAAATTTTGATTTGAGTCACGCCGGAAAAGGACCGTCGCATGGTTGGTTTTTCTTTTCCTGTTACAATACAGAACAGGCCAATACTTTGCTCGAAGTAAATGCATCGCAAAAAGATAAAGATTTTATCATGGCTGTAAACTGGAAAAAAGCGGAAGAATATCTGAAAGCCGGAAAAGGAAGGGTGGAAAAAGTGCAGTATGCGCACAATGTTTACAGTGACGAAACACATATGGCCACTTCAACTATTGAAAATGAAGTTACCGTGCTTGACCCCACAGGGCTTGAAGGGATTGTATATTTCATCCCATGTCCCAAGTCGCCGCATGGATGCGATGTGGATCCAACCGGCGAATACATTGTCGGCAGCGGAAAGCTCGCCGCAGTAATACCGGTGTTCTCCTTTACAAAGATGATGGATGCCATTGCTAAAAAGGATTTCATTGGCAATTACGACAGCATTCCTGTTCTTAAGTATGAATCAGTATTGTATGGTGAAGTGAAAAAACCCGGCCTTGGTCCGTTACATACTGAGTTTGATGGAAAAGGAAATGCGTACACTTCATTTTTCGTTTCGTCAGAAATAGTGAAATGGAATATCAAAGATCTCACCGTTCTTGACAGGGCTCCGACTTACTATTCCATTGGTCACCTTTGTATTCCCGGTGGCGATTCCCGTAAGCCCAATCCGAAATATGTAATTGCTTATAATAAGATTACAAAAGACCGGTACCTGCCAACCGGACCGGAATTGGCACAGAGCGCACAGTTGTATGATATTTCGGGTGACAAAATGAGATTGATTCTTGATTTTCCAACCGTGGGTGAACCGCATTATGCACAGGCCGTTGCTGCGGATGTGATTTCCAAAAACTCCGTTAAATTTTTCAAGATTGAAGAAAACAAAAACCCTTTTGTTGCAAAAGGTGAAAAGGAAGCGAGGGTAGAGCGCAAGGGAAACAGAATTGACGTGTATGCAACTGCTATTCGCTCACACTTTGTACCCGACAACATTGAAGGAGTAAGATTGGGGGATGAAGTTTATTTCCATGTCACCAATCTCGAACAGGACTGGGATGTGCCGCATGGCTTCGCAATAAAAGGTGCGAATACCGCGGAAATTCTCATTATGCCCGGCGAAACGCAAACACTGAAATTTGTACCAGATCAGGTCGGTATAGTTCCATTCTATTGCACTGACTTTTGCAGCGCTTTGCATCAGGAAATGCAAGGTTACATGAGAGTATCTCCTGCGGGAAGTACGCTTCCGATCAGTTTCAGCACAGGGCAGCAAGCGCCGCCGCTGAATCCGTAATAGACTATTTAGTTCTGTTGTACCGGAGCAGCGAGCTAAGATCCGCTGCTCCTTTTTACGATAGGACTGAACCAAAAAACAGCAGATCAATTTTAATGCGTTGAAACTGAATTTTATGAAGCATAAGTTATCGTTTGTGTTCAGAGTAATTGTTCTCATTGCTTCCCTTGCAATGGCAACGGTACTTTTTCTTCCTATATGGAAAATATCACTGGTAGCACCACAATATCCCGAAGGTTTGACGATGAAGATCTGGGCAACCAAACTCACGGGTGATGTTGCCATCATTAATGGACTGAATCACTACATTGGCATGAAAACACTTCACGATGAGGATTTCATTGAATTTAAAATACTGCCCTTTGTAATCATTGGTTATGCACTGCTTGGCTTGCTGGTTTTATTTCTTAACAGAAGAATCTTTCTTCGGCTATATGCAATACTGTTCGTGATCATTGCGGCTGTTTCACTAACCGATTTCTACTTTTGGGAATACGCCTATGGACACAATCTTGATCCGTCTGCACCGATACAGGTTCCCGGCATGGCTTATCAACCACCTCTTATCGGATATAAGCAATTGTTGAATTTCAGCGCGTTTTCATTTCCTGATATCGGTGGATTTATTTTTGCCATCTGCGGCGCCTTAATTATTGGATCAGCCCTGTGGGATTTTTTTCAGGAGAGAAAGATTGCAAAGAAAAGCAGTAAGCTGACATTGATGTTTGTGATTCCCTTTTTTGCTTTTATTTCACTGTCATTGAGTAGTTGCAGTCAGTCGCCGCAACCCATAAAATACGGTGCGGATAATTGCGACAATTGTAAGATGACTATAATGGATGCAAAGTTTGCCGGTGAACTAATAACTGCAAAAGGGAAAGTGATGCGTTTTGACGATGCACATTGCCTGCTGGCTTATCTGCAGTCTGAAGCATTTAAAAATCAAAAGGCAGCGGCCGCTTATCTCACTGATTTTTCCGGCGATCATAAATTTGTAAACACTGAAAACGCATTTTTTTTGTCAAGCCCAAAGCTGGGTTCGCCCATGAACGGCAATGTGGCAACTTTTGCAGTCACAGACAGTCTGAAAAAAATTCAGCAGCAATTGGGTGGTGAAGTAATAACCTGGAAACAACTTTCGAAGCAGTAAAAAAATCGCGCAATATATCTGCATGAAAATGGTGGCAAAGTTCATCTTGGTAGTTTCCTTTCTGTTTATCAGTCCGGCAATTCATGCAACGGTTTGGAAAGTGGGTGAGCAGGGTAAATTAAAATCAATAAAGGAAGCGCTTCGGATTGCGAAAGCAAAAGATACGATCCTGGTTTCGAAGGGAACCTATCAGGAAAAAAACATCGTAATAGAAAAAGCAATTGTGTTACTCGGCAACAATATGCCGGTGCTGGATGGTGAAGACCGGTTTGAGATCATTTCCGTGAAATCAAATGACGTGGTGATTGATGGATTTCACCTCATCCGTTCCGGGTATTCAGATATTGCGGAAATGTCAGCCATCAAAATTTATTATGTCCATCATGTTGTAATCAGGCATAATTTCTTTGACGACACTTACTTCGGAGTTTACAATCTCAGCGCCACTAAATGTTTTATCATCAACAATCGTTTTCTGGCAAAGGGTGCTGACGAAATGAAGTCAGGCAATGGAATTCACTGCTGGCATTGCGACAGCATGATAATATCAGGCAATACGATTACCGGACACCGTGATGGAATTTATTTCGAGTTTGTATCCAATTCGGTTATATCAGAAAACAGGAGTATACACAACGTGCGTTATGGATTGCATTTCATGTTTTCACACAGTAACATTTTCGATAAGAATTTTTTTACAGGAAATGGCTCCGGCTGCGCCGTAATGTTTTCGCATAATGTTACCATGACCAACAATACGTTTTCTGAAAACTGGGGCAGTGCATCCTACGGAATTCTGATGAAGGAAATTTCTGACAGCTACGTGAAAGGAAACCAATTCAGCCAGAATACGTCAGGCATTTACATGGAAGGAACCAACCGGATTGAAGTTTTGAACAACGACTTTTCAAAAAACGGAACAGCAATGCGTATGCAGGCAAGTTGCAGTGGCAACACGATCCGCGCGAATAATTTTATGTCGAATACCTTTGATGTTGCTACCAACGGATCGTTGGTGCTTAATGTGCTTGCCGGAAATTATTGGGATAAATACCTGGGATATGATCTTGACCGCAACGGCGTGGGAGATGTTCCGTTTCATCCCATTACATTCTACAGCATGTTAACCGAACAGGTGCCTGAAGCCATGATGCTGTTGCATAGTTTTATGGTAACGTTGCTCGACAATGTGGAGAAAATTATTCCGACGATAACACCGGAAAATTTTTTGGATGCAACTCCGGCGATGAAACCATTGACGACATGATTACTGTAAATAATCTTACTAAATCATTTGGAGGATTGAAAGCGCTGGATGGAATTTCCATCTGGTGTAAACGTGGTGAATGCGTTGCACTGATTGGTCCAAACGGTTCAGGCAAAACCACTTTGATCAAATGTATCCTGGGAATGGTGGTTCCTGGCGGAGGAGAGATTTTTTTTGATGAAAAGAATATTGCAAAGGACTGGAAGTACCGGAGAAAAGTAGGTTACATGCCACAAAGCGGTCGCTTTCCAGATAACATGACCATGAAACAGGTATTTGCTATGATGAGAGACTTGCGAAAGGATGATGTGGTTTCCTTTGATGAAGAGTTGATGGAGCAATTCGGGCTGTATGCGCTGATGGAAAAAAGAATGCGGACGCTTTCAGGCGGCACGCGGCAGAAAGTAAGTGCTGCACTTGCGTTTCTCTTTAACCCTGATGTAATGATTCTTGATGAGCCAACTGCAGGTCTTGATCCATTGTCGTCTGAAATACTGAAAGAAAAAATCCGGAAAGAAAAAGAACAGGGCAAACTCATTCTGATTACTTCACATATTCTCAGCGATCTGGATGAGGTGGTGACACAGGTGATTTACCTGCAGGACGGAAAATTAAAATTTCACAAATCAGTAGAAGAGTTGAGAAATGATACTGCTGAAACAAAACTATCTAAAGCCATCGCAGCAGTGATGAGAGAAGAATAATCAAATGCAGAAAATCATCAAATACGTAATTATTGATATCATGCGAAACCGCATCATGATTGCGTACACTTTTTTATTGTTGCTGATCTCCTTCAGTGTTTTTAACCTGGAAGATAATCCGGATAAGGGATTGCTTTCCCTGCTTTATATAATCCTGATCATCGTTCCGCTCATCAGTATCGTGTTTGCCACCATTTACATTTACAATGCTGCGGAGTTTATAGAATTGCTTTTGGCGCAACCTATTCGCAGAACCAATTTGCTCGTGAGTATTTTCTCGGGGTTGTGTTTTTCACTCCTGCTTTCATTTTTTATTGGTGTTGGAATTCCGGTGCTGGTTTTTGATGGAACATTAGCCGGAGTTTTTCTGCTCTTAACAGGAAGTGCGCTTACCGCAATTTTTGTTTCGCTTGCAGTGCTCGCCTCCGTTGTTACCCGTGACAAAGCAAAAGGAATCGGCGTGTCGATCATGCTTTGGTTTTATTTTGCACTCATCTATGATGGCATTCTCTTGTTTTTGCTTTTTCAATTCACTGAGTATCCGCTGGAGCAACCCATGATCATCTTGAGTTCGCTTAATCCAATTGATCTCGGTAGAATTTTAATATTATTGAAACTGGATGTTGCTGCATTGATGGGATATACAGGAGCAGTATTCAAACAGTTCTTTGGCAATGGCTTCGGCATTATTTATTCTGTTTTTATCATGTTGCTTTGGATAGTGATTCCTTTTGGCCTGGCATTGCGAAAATTCAACCATAAAGACTTATGATAATTGTTAGTGCTCTGTTACGTAAACTTTAGCAGGGTTCATATCGGGTAAAATCATTGCAATAGATATTCATAAGTATACCCCTCCAGATAACCGCTGCTAAATTTTATTTCACAAAGGCAACCTAAAATTTCAATCATGACTTTTGTCATTCACTCTTGTGATTGAAGTCATGTTTTCTGGTTTGAGGTGGTTTTAATTTTATCCATTTCAGAATGCGCCAAATAGAAAGGCTGGCGTGAACCGGGCTTTCTAAGAAATCTGGTGAGAGATGTTGCACTTTCCAAATTTTCAGGTTACCCATTTTTCTAACAATCCAACCTTATCTTTGTATATCGGTCAGCCAAATACAAGCAATACTGTGGAGCAGTCTCCTTTTTTACAATCAGCAATGCTGGAAACTATTCTCGACACTGCTCCAAACTTTATTGGAGTGGTAGCGAATGGTTTATTTACCATGGTGAATGATGCAGGCCTGAAGATGTTCGAGACGAAGAACCTCCAGGAATTGTCTACGATTTCACCCTCACCGTTTTCGAAAATAACATCTTTGATACTGGAAAACGGAAGCAGGATGCCGGAACAGAAGCCGGTATTTGCTCAAAGCGAACTAAAGGAATTTTTTACCATGAAAGGCCGGGCTTTTTGGGGAGAAATGAAGATCATTCCTTTCAGGCAGGATGAACAGGAATTATACCTTGTGAGTATTGCTAATATTGACCAATTGGTCCGCAACAGTGAAGTCAGCTTACTTGAAAAGCAAAAGTTTGAAGCATTGTTCAATCATGCAACTGTTGGCGTAGTGGTGGCGCGTGCCAATGGAGAGATTACAATGGTTAATTCCATGGCCGAAAAATTATTCGGGTATTCGGCCGAAAAATTAGTCGGTGAAAAAGTTGAAAAGCTCATCCCTTCAAAGTTCCACGCGCGCCATGTTCACCATCGCCATTCGTTTATGGAACATCCTTCTCCGAGGCCGATGGGTGAAGACCGGAACCTGTTTGCACAAAAAAGTGATGGAACAAAATTTCCTGTTGAAATCAGCCTGAGCAGTTATAAGATAGAGAACGAACTCTTTGTGATTGCTTTTGTAATCGATATCACCATCCGCAAACAAAATGAAGACTCCATTCGGAAACAGCGGGATGAGTTGGAAAAATTTGCCAATGAAATCAGGCAGTTGAATGTTCAGCTTGAAAGAAGAGTGGAAGAGCGTACACTTGCTTTGCGGGAAACATTGCGCCAATTGGAACTAAGCCGCGAGGAGCTTCGCCTGGCATTGGAGAAGGAAAGAGAGTTGGGAGATTTGAAATCCAGGTTTGTTTCCATGGCATCACATGAATTCAGAACACCACTTAGCAGTATCCTGTCTTCCGCGGCGCTCATTGAACGGTATATAAACACAGGAGAACAGGAAAACAGATCGAAACACGTGAACAGAATAAAGGAGAATGTCAGAAACCTCACGGATATACTGGAAGATTTTCTGTCGCTCGGAAAAATTGAGGAAGGAGTGGTGCTCATGAAACGGGAGGAATTGAATATTCCGGATTTCTTTGCAGAAGTTATTCATGAATTTGATAACATTCAAAGAGAAGGGCAGAAAATAGTGTATGTGCATGAGGGCGAACATTTGATGTTAACCGATAAACATTTGCTGAAGAATATCCTGATCAACCTGATTACCAATGCCATCAAATTTTCTGATGAAGACAGCATCGTTACGGTCACCTCTGCATTGAACAAAGAGTATTTCCGCTTTTCAGTAAAAGACAGTGGCATCGGCATTTCAAAAGAAGACCAGGAACATCTTTTCGGCAGGTTTTTCAGGGGGAGAAATGCAGCGAACATAAAAGGAACAGGTCTCGGATTACACATTGTTTCTAAATATCTTGAATTGCTCAATGGAAAAATCAGTTGCAGGAGCCGTCTGAATGAAGGAACAGAATTCATAGTCATCTTAAATTTACCCAGGTCATGAAAACGATTTTGTTAATAGAAGACAACAAGGATGTCCGTGAGAATACGGCAGAAATATTAAGTCTTTCCAACTTTAATGTCATCACCGCTGAGAATGGAAAAACGGGTGTCGACCTTGCCTTGAAAGAACACCCTGATCTTATTATTTGTGACATAATGATGCCCGTGATGGATGGCTACAGTGTTTTACATACACTCAGCAGAAACAAGGAGACTTCCACTATTCCTTTTATTTTTCTTACCGCCAAAACAGAACGCAATGATTTGCGAAAAGGCATGGAGATGGGAGCCGATGACTACATCACCAAACCATTTGATGATATTGAATTGCTGAACGCTGTTGAAGCCCGGCTTCACAAAGCAGAGGCATTGAAAAAAGATTTTGCCACCAGCATTGAAGGATTCAACGAGTTTATTTCCGCAGCAAAAAAAGTACAGCAACTCAACCTTTTATCGGAGGAGCATGAGGTGCGCCACTATAAGAAGAAGCAACTGATTTACGAAGCTGGAGGCAGGCCGATGAGCATGTTTTTCACCGTTCAAGGGAAACTTAAAAATTTCCGGACCAACGATGATGGAAAAGAACTGATCACCACCATTTTTAAAGAAGGGGATTATTTTGGATACACTCCTTTGTTGGAAGAAAGATCATACCAGGATACGGTAGAGGCATTGGAAGATTGTGAAGTGATGCTGATTCCGAAAGAAGAATTTTTTGAACTTATAAGTAATGACTCCACTGTGGCAAGCCGGTTTATCCGCATGCTGGCAGACAATCTTTCAGAGCGGGAAGATCAACTCCTGCAACTCGCTTATAACTCAGTGCGTAAGCGTGTGGCAAACAGCCTGCTTCGTGTGCAAGGCAGTTATCAGAAAGCTGATCAGGCAAATCCTGTTCTTCATTTCACGCGGGAAGACCTTGCTAATGTTGTAGGTACTGCTACAGAGTCACTTATCCGTACGCTGAGCGAATTTAAAAGCGAGCGATTGATTGAAATAAAAGACGGAAAAATATCAATCCTTAATGAAGAGAAACTTAGAAAGATGGTTAATTGATGCTTATCGAATTAAAATGCCGCTAGTGTATTACGATGCAGCAACCATACACCGCCATCTGAGGTTATTTAAAAATAGTTTACAGGATGAAAGGTTTGTGACGACGCAATCAATGGCGCTTCACGGTCTACATGATTTTTCATTTAATAATCCTGCGGTGCTTCCTACTTATTCGCCGGAGTTGGGATCGATATCGAAAAGTGAAAATGATTTTCCGGAGCCCTTGCTTATTTCATATCCTTCGCTATTCTGAAGGGAGAGTGACCATTTATCCGTTAAGCTTGTTTCAATCCATAACGATCCTGATTTACGGAAAACCTGGACGTTAAGACCGAATTTTTTTTCAAACTCCTCTTCAATTTCAAAAACAGTTTTGGAAGCCTCAAGCACCATAGTGCCTGCATTGCGATTTTTACGGAAGGAACCCAATAACCGTTCTTTGGGAAGCATATCCTTCAGCGACGATAGTTGATTTTTATTATGAGCCACCGTAAAGAATTCAATCTTCAGAAAAGGATAGACCTCGTTGAACTCCTTTTGTAAATCAGCTATTTTTCTTCCATCATTAATAATAATTTCCATTGGCTGACCTCATTTTGGGAGTTTGTAAAAATCAAAATGTGTCATTAGTCTATAAGTAACACACCTAACTCCGACAAAACTAACACGCGGCCAGAAGTTTATTTTATGATGAAAATCATGGACTAAATTGAGATAAGTCAATATATCGACCCGGAAATCAACTGCTTTTCTGCCAAATTATTTTTATCAGGCACCTATAATGTTGATTTGAATTCTTCTTTCTCTCCTGATGAGTATGAAAATGAAAGATATTCATCCGGCGATAAATCAATTACTGTTTTGAATTGAAAAATTCAAGGTTAATATTCCATCTCCTGAAAATAACGGAGCACATGATCTTTAAGAAAATCCTCTTGCTCCAACAGGTCCATCACAGGAAGTTTTTTCTTTGGAATCCAATGTGGCCAACCATCCTGATCGAGTCCCTGCAATTCATAATACCCTGAATGACTCAGCAGGCTGCAGGTCGCGATGTGCATGAGATCCTGTTTTTCTTCCTTTGAAAATTTCTTTTTGTATTTACCGAGCTCCCTGATACCTATCAGGAATAAGATCGCATTCAGGTCAGGTGCTTTGCCAAACTGATCTTTGAGCTTGCGGCGCAACTCCAGCCAGTTTTGTTCGCGTGCAAGCAAAAGTTCTTTTTCGTAGGGAGTCATGCGGCCATTTAAATGTTGTAAACGCTATTTTATTATCGACGATTCTGCTGCAGATCATTAAGTAAACGCTGATAACGATCATTTATGAATAGAAGGAGGAAATCATTAGCTGCTGTGTTGTTTTATTTTATCTCAAAAGCATCAGCGTCCTTTAAAAAGGGTAACGATTCGCGAATCTTATAAAGGTGTTGATGCGATAAAGAAAAAGTTTTTACCACTTCATGATGTGATTCGCGGATCAGTACCTCGCCTTTCGGATCAATAACTGAACTTTCGCCGGGATAATAGACTTCAGGACTTTCATTTCCGACTCTGTTTACTCCCACAACATAACACTGATTTTCAATCGCTCTTGCTTCCAGTAAAGTCTTCCAGGCATTGATGCGCCGTTCAGGCCAGTTCGCAACATACAACAGCACATCATAAGCATTATCATTTCTTGCCCACACCGGAAAACGCAAATCATAACAGATAAGCGGGCGAAATTTCCATCCTTTCAGTTCTACCAAGATCTTCTTATCACCAGCAGTATAATGTTGATGTTCCTCTCCTAAACCAAAGAGGTGCCTTTTGTCATAAGATGCATGCGTTCCATCAGGTCGCATCCAGATTAAACGGTTGTAGTATTTATTGCCGTCTTTCATCATGAGGCTTCCACAGATCACTGCATGCTGTGCGGCGGCGATCTGTCTCATCCAGTTAATGGCGTCACCTTCCATGGTTTCAGCAAACAATTCAGGTCGCATTGAAAAACCGGTCGTGAACATTTCAGGCAATAAGATAAGATCCACCTGCTCCCGGATGGAAATGATTTTTTCGGAAAACCCGGCCAGGTTTGCAGCGCTGTTTTCCCAGTGCAGTGCGCTTTGAATGAAAGATATTTTCAGGTCAGGGTTCATGTGCCGGCCTTCAAATATCGTGTAAACAAAATATATCGCTTCCCAAGATTTTCCAGCCGCTGTTTGGCATTCACTTTCTTCTCATCGGCGAGGTTGTATAATTCAGGAAGCAATTTAATTTGCTCAATGTGGTGACGGATTTTGCGCATGTAAGCCTCGCAATCGTAGCCGATGTATTTTTTAAGAAAAGGATTATCACCGGTCATTTCAAGATCGATCTTTCCCTTCTTCATCTTCCTGAAATCAAATCCCTCATCGATGGCTTTTGCCAGTTGTTCAATCTTCAGTTTCTCAATCACTTTCTCGAGTGGAATTTCTTTTTCCAGGTAATGATCAAAGATCAGGTCAATGTTGAATTCAATCTCGGTGAGTATCCTGTTTTTAACTCCACGTGCTTTTGATTTCTCATCCTGAACATCTTTCACCAGGCCGCGTGAGTCCTTGGCAAATCCAAACAGATCTTTTATAAATTCGAGCATGTGATGGGTTCCGTCCTGCTAAAAATAAAATAATAAATGTAAACGCGCGTCTTACTGTGCTTGTGAAGAGACTGAAATGATGAATGGTCAAATTGTTAAATGGCTAAATGGTTGCGGCAATACCGTAGAATAGCCTCAACTGAAAGTAAAAAGTGATATTGGCATTGACAGGTGTAAGTCTGCAAGATCATGATTCGTCGGTTCCGGAATCAGCCGGCGGTTGGTATTTGAAGCAAACGTAATGAAATGTAACTTTATCTTTTTGCTGTCAATAAAAAATGTTCATGCTAAAAATATTCAAACGCCGTCGTACCTGGATGATCATTCTCCTTTTGCTCATCATTTTACCTATTGCGGCATTTAAAATTATGGAAGCGAGCTTTGAAATTACGCCATCAGAAATGACCGACTACTTTAAAGAAAAACCGCAGCAACCTAAATTTATTAATTACACTGCTGAAAATCATGAGATGTTTTATGCTGAAACAGGAAGTGATACCAATCAACTGGTGTTGTTTATTCACGGTGCTCCGGGCTCATGGGATGCCTACATGAAATACCTTGGCGACACTTCTTTGATGCACCGCGCGCAATTGGTTTCCGTTGACCGTCCGGGATATGGTAAATCAGGATTTGGGCAATCGGTAACTTCTATTGAAGCACAGGCGGCGATGATAAAACCGATTTTAGATGCGAACAAATCGGGCAAGCCTGCCATACTTGTTGGCCATTCACTTGGTGGTCCGGTGATTGCGCGACTTGCCATGGATTATCCGGATAAGGTAGGTGCGTTGATTTTTCTGGCACCCGCAATTGATCCGGAACATGAAAAGATTTATGCGATCAGCTATCCTGCCAACTGGAAAATATTCCGTTGGATGGTGCCGGTAGTCTGGCAGGTTACGAACGATGAAAAGCTTTCACACGTAGAAGAGTTAAAAAAGATGGTGCCGTTGTGGGCTAATATCACCATTCCATGTACCTATATGTATGGTTTAAAGGATGGCATTGTGCCACCGGTTAATGTTGAATTTGCGAAGAAGATGCTGGTGAATGCGAATTTAAAGATCACCGCTTTTCCGGAGGAGAATCATTTTATACCGTGGACGCAGGAGGATTCGATTACTAAAGTTATTTTGAACTACCTGAAGCCCCCGCACTGATATTTTTTTGAAAAGCGGGCTATGGGATTGAGCTTCGATCTTTGCTTTTTGCTCCAATTATTTTCGCATAAGATCTGCGTATTTTATATTGCTTTGAATCCTGGTAATTCTTGTCAATACGACTATCGTGCGAACCTCTTCTATAATATTTATAAAAACTTTGCCCCCAGCCACTTCCATGCATTTTCCCACAGCATCTTATTTTTGATTTCTTCAGAAAAACTGCCCGACTCAATTAATCTTCCCGGTTCCAATTCACCTAACGGGAAAGGATAATCGCTTCCCATGCATATTTTATCTTCCCCCATAAGTTTTACAATGAATTGCAACATATCAGCATCATGCACCAATGAATCGAGCCAGAACTTGCCGAGGTAATTTCTTGGATTGATCGCATTGTCTATCGCAACAAGATCGGGCCGTTCATTAAAGCCATGTTCAATTCTTCCAAGTGTTGCAGGAAAGGAACCTCCGCCATGCGCAAAGGCGACACGAAGTTTTGGTAACCTTTCGAGCACACCACCAAAGATCATCGAACAGATTGCACGAGATGTTTCCGCTGGCATTCCCACCAGCCAGGGCAACCAGTATTTTTGCATGTGTTCACGACCCATCATTTCCCATGGATGAATGAAGATGCAGGCACTGAGTTTTTCGGCTTCTTCAAAAAACGGAAAGAACTCCGGCTCACTTAGATTCTTCTGATTTACATTCGAACCAATCTGTACACCGGCCATTCCCAATTCTTTCACACAACGATGCAATTCAGCAATCGCAAGATCAGGATCCTGCAGTGGCACCGTTCCTATTCCCACGAATCGTTGCGGATAATCTTTAGAAATGGCAGCAATGTGATCGTTTAAAAATTTAGCGACCTCCAACCCATCTTTCGGTTGCGCCCAATAGGAAAACATCACAGGGATGGTGCTGAGCACCTGCACATCAACATGATGGTGATCGCATTCCTTCATGCGCACCTTCGGATCCCAGCAGTTGTCCTGTATCTCCCGGAAGAATTTATCATCCACCATCATATTCGCGCAGCAAGGTTTGTGATGTTCGAGGTGAACGAAACCACCATAGCCAAATTTATAAGACCACCGTGGCATTTGTTCAGGAATGATGTGTGTATGAATATCGATCTTACGCATAAAGTCAAAAGTAAGAAGTATATGCAATGTGGCTTATGTTAAAATATTACAACGGCTATGAATGGCAGACGGTTGACATAGCACAGGAATTTTGATTGGCATAATTAGAGGAGAGCACAGCTACGTGAAAGGGTAACCTGCAAGGTTATGGAGTCAAACTGATAGAATTGACTACGTCATCCAGCCAGCTATCATTACTTACTTCAGGAAAGGAACCGGATATGATGATGAAATCATTTTGTCGTTTAATAATATAGAACTTCTCAAAATGTCGATGAACATCTGTTAAAATTTCCATTTTGGAAGTGAAAAATGTAAAACCATTGCGGGTATTGAATGCTGTGGGCACGGTAAATTGCGTCACATTAATTCCTTGTTGCCGCATATATCCGATTCCCTGAAGCAGGTATTCTTTTGTCGACCGGTCTTTCGAATCTTCCGTAAATTTTTCACTTATAACCTGAACTGTATATTCCGGATCCATTCTTTTTTCAAGCGCAATAGCAATAATTGCAATGTCGTCTTCATAAGTTCTTGTGCCGGAGTCAAGATTCACTTCTGATACGGTAAAATTACTGAGCATTGCTATTTCCTTGCTGTTAAGCACCTGCCAGCCAGCGGGAAAATTCAAAGTAATTCCAAAAGGTTTGTTTGAATATACAATAGACTGTCCACGGGCAACAGGTGCAATAATGCTGACCTGAAAAAAAAAGCAGAACATTAAAAAACGCTTTCGCATAGTATAGGAGATTATGAACTTGTGAGATAAGAAAATAAAGAGCTTTGTTTTTCGTGGTAATTTTTCCTCATAATGAGAAATTGACATGCTCTTTTTAACACACTGCCCGGCAAGAAAGGCTATTGCTGCAAACAGTAAATAAACAGTTTGTTGAAGTAGGCTCTCCATGAAATATTTAGGCTTCGCTGAAAGGAACAGGTTGCGACTGGCAGGTGACATTTGTAAGAGTGACATTTGAATAATGGATCCAATAGGAATATAAATCCCGTGCCTCTTTTAATAGCGTGATTTCGTATTCCTGGTCTATGCTTCCTTTGGAAATGGCCGTCTACAGATTTGCCATAGCCCTCCGAAATGAGGGTTAAAAAAATAATTTTTTCATGGAAGACAATCTTACTACGGAAATCGCATTATATTTCTCTGCTATTAAAACCTTCTTCTATGAAACATATTCAAAAAGACCTGGTTACACTGCTAACAGGCATTGTCTTATTCGCCATCATAATGGCCGGATGTACACAAAATGGTAACGTGCTTAAGTTAGAGCACAGCAACTTCACCGGTGAAATTGCCACCGATCAGAACCTCGTTTTCACTTTTGCGGAAAACCTGGTCCCGGATTCATTGCTCAATCAATGGGACTCCACTGCATATCTCACTTTTAATCCCGCTGTGCATGGCAAATTTAAATGGAGCGCACCCAATGAACTCACCTTTTCTCCATCGTTACCGTTTGCGCCAAGTACCGATTTTGAGGCTACGCTTACAGATAACCTAACGAAATATGTGCTGAATAAACCATCGTTGCCCAAAGAGAAAAGTCTGAAATTCCATACGCCCTATCTGTTGCTTTCAACGGCGCAGGTTTTTTATGCTCTTTCGCAGCAATCTGCCGGCGCAGTGGAAGTGAGGATCAACCTGAACTTTAATTGCAAGGTAAACCCTGCGGAACTCAACAAGCGACTGCATCTTTTTGTGAATGAAAAGGAAGTTCCTTTCAATGTGCTGAGTGGTGATGCCGATTTTTCAATCGGTGTTTCCATCGCCGATGTGCGTGGGGATTCAAAAGAAAGCATGCCGTTAAAAATTATTCTTGAGGAAGGCCTTCCATGTGTTGGAAGCACTTATACAACTAAGGAAAAAATGGAGTTCCTTTCAGAAATTCCTGTCAAGGAAAAAATCATGATCACGGAAATGACGGCCAGCTTTATTGATGGGGCAGGACTGGTGACTGTATTTACCAACCAACCCATCGTGAATGAAAACCTGAAGAGCATCATCACCATTTCTCCAGCGCTCACTTTTACGGCAACATTAATTGACAATGGCTTCAACCTGAAAGGAGATTTTGAACCAGGAAAAACTTATGACATAACTATTTCAAAAGAGTTGAAAGGAGTGTTTGGTTACACGCTGGAAGAAAATTATTCGCAAACTGTTTCTTTCGGTGAGCTGGAACCTGCTTTGGCTTTTGCAGGAAATAATTCAATCTACCTCTCTTCAAAAGGAGCGCGCAATGTAGGCATCAATATCGTCAACATCAATAAAGTAAAAGTCTCCATCATCAGGATTTATGAAAACAACATCCTGAATTTTATGCGCGCAGGAAATGAATGGGGATATTATTATGAAGAAGAAGAAGGAGACAATTATGAATATCATAACTATGAATACTATGACTATAACCATTATGGTGACCTGGTAAAGGAAAAGGTGATTGATGTGCAATCACTTCCCAAACAGGGTAATATGAGATTGCTGAATATGAATCTTGAAGAAGTAGGATATAACGATCAGTTCAAAGGATTGTATGTAGTGAAAGTGGAAGATGTGGATCATCAGTATCTGCAGGAATCGAAATTTATTTCGCTCTCCGACATCGGACTGATTGTTCGCGGCAGTGAAGATGAGGTGGTGGTATTTGCCAATTCCATCATGACGGCTGATCCTTTGACAAATGTAAAAGTGAATTTCATCAGTACGAATAATCAAACCATTCAGTCTGTAACTACAGACAGCAAAGGAGTTGCCGTTTTAAAAAATGCGAAAGCCATACTCGGTAAGTTTCATATTGGCATGATCACCTGTACGCAGGGAGACGATTTTAATTTTATGATTCTCGACAACACTTCTGTGCAGACTTCCAGGTTTGAAGTGGGTGGAAAATATAGTAACGATGCGCATCTCGATGCCTTTCTCTATGGTGACCGAGATATTTACCGGCCCGGTGACAGTATACATGTAAATGCCGTGATCAGAACCGCTGATTGGAAAATTCAAAAGGAGGTGCCGATGAAAATAAAATTGTTGTTGCCTTCCGGAAAAGAATATCAGTCGTATAAAAAAACACCGGACGATCAGGGCGCATTTGAGACTTCATTTTATTTGCCAACTTCTATTGTAACAGGATTGTATACTATTGAGTTGTACACCGGCAACGATGTGCTTATTCAATCGCGCAGTATCAGTGTGGAAGAATTCGTTCCCGACAGGATAAAAGTAACCACCACACTGGATAAGCTAACCGCGAAGCCAAAGGATGAAATAAAAGCCGAAGTAGTTGCTGCTAACCTGTTTGGTCCGCCTGCCGCCAACCGGAATTATGAATTACAGATGACATTGAACAGGAAATCTTTCAGTGCAAAAAAATTTAATGATTATAATTTCAGCATTACTACAGGAAATGAAATTTTCTTTGAAAACATTTTGCGCCAGGGAAAAACAGACAATGATGGAAAAGCAATAGAAGTATTCACCATTCCTGAATACAATGATGTCGGCGTGCTGGCAGGAAAAGTAATCACTACTGTATTTGATGAATCAGGACGTCCGGTAAACAGGCTCTCCGAGTTTTCAGTGAATACGCAGGATGTATTTTATGGCATTAAATATTTCGACCGTTGGCTCAGCACAAAACAACCGCTCAGTTTTCAATTCGTCGCATTGAACATCGCCGGTCAACCTGTGAATGCAACGGCCCAGGTTGAAATTTACCGATACACCTGGGAGAATGTGGTTACAAAGCAGGGAGGAAGATATGTGTACGATGCGCAACGCAAAGACCAATTGCTATCGCGACAAGCAATCAACCTTGCTGCTGATGGTGGAAAGATCAACTTTACGCCAATCAATTCGGGGGAATATGAGATCAGGATTCACCGCGCCGGTGCGACAACTTTTGTGCAACAGAATTTTTATGCTTATGGCTGGGGCGATACGCAGAACACTTCTTTCGAGGTAAGTACAGAAGGTGAAGTGGAGATGCAAACAGATAAAGAAAATTATCAGCCCGGTGACAATGCTGAAATTTTATTGAAGGCACCCTTTAACGGAAAGATCCTGGTGACCGTGGAACGCGATCATGTGTTCGACTATTTTTATGTGAATACCGATAAGAAAGCGGCCAGCATTTCCATTCCTGTTAAAGAAGAATACCTGCCGAATGTTTACATCACGGCAACAGCCATCAGAAAGATTGCAGACAACCAGGTGCCACTGACTGTTGCAAGAGGTTATATACCGTTGCAGGTGGAGAAAACAGAGAATAAAATTGCGGTGAATATTTCTGCCAATGAAAAAACAAGATCGAAAACCAATCAAACCATCAGTGTTAAAACAGTTCCCAATGCAGAACTCACCATTGCAGTGGTTGATGAAGGAATTCTTCAATTGAAGAATTTTAAGACGCCGGATCCTTATCAATATTTCTATCAGCAACGCGCATTGGAAGTGCGTTCATATGATTTGTATCCATTCCTGTTTCCCGAATGGCAAACCTCTTATTCATCACTTGGTGGTGATCTGGCGGAAATGGGAAAACGGGTAAATCCATTTACTGCAAAGCGGTTCAATCTCGTTGCTTTATGGAGTGGAATTTTAAAAGCGGATGGAAATGGAAATGCTTCCTTTACTGTAAATGTGCCGCAGTTTTCAGGAGCATTAAGAGTGATGGCCGTTGCTTATAAAGACAATACGTTCGGTGCTTCCGAAAAAATAATTAAAGTGGCCGATCCGATTGTGATCAGCACTTCATTGCCGAGGTTTCTTTCTCCAAAAGATACGATCAGTGTTCCGGTTACACTTACGAACACTACCGCGAAAAATGCGCAGGTGACTGCACAGCTTGCCATTACAGGCGCCATGAAAATTGTAGGAGCTGATCAGCAATCCATCAGTATACCGGCAAACAGTGAAGCGCGTGTTGAATTTGCAGTGGTTACAGAACCTGCAATTGGCGTGGGTTCCGTTGCAGTGAATGTGAGCGGACTTGGTGAAAAATTTTCAGATAAGACTGAAATTTCTATTCGTCCGCCATCTACGCTCACTAAAGTTTCCGGCAATGGCATGGTGAAAGGTGGTGCAGCAGAGTCGGTGGCATTGAAATCAAACATGATTCCAGCCACGGTTGCAGCAAAGCTGATTGTAAGTAAATCACCACTCGTTCAGTTTTCGAGCGACTTGCGCTACCTGTTGCAATATCCTTATGGTTGCATTGAGCAAACAGTGTCTGCTGCTTTTCCGCAATTGTACTATCGTGATCTTGCCAAAGCGATTGGTCAGGATAAAAAAGCGATACGTTACAATCCTGATTACAATGTGAACGAAGCGATTAAAAAAATTGAAAGCATGCAGTTGTACAATGGCGCCATGAGTTACTGGCCCGGCGGCGATTATGAGAGCTGGTGGGGAACTGCTTATGCAACACATTTTTTGTACGAAGCGAAGAAAGCCGGGTTTGAAGTGAATGGAAAATACTCGACAAGATGTATGGCTACCTGCAAACAAAAATGAAGTCGAGAGAAGTGGAAGAATATTATTATTGGGATGAGCAAGGCATTGCGCGTTCAAAGACGATCGTAAAAAGGGAAATTCCCTATTCGATTTTTGTATTGGCACTTGCAGGCAAGTATGATCAGACGGCGATGAATTACTACAAAGCCCATCCGGAGCTGCTTTCAATAGACAGTAAATATTTATTGTCGTGTGCGTATGCGCTGTCGGGTAACCAGGCGGCGTTTACCAATTTATTACCTGCTGCATTCAGTGGCGAGATATCAAAGCGTGCTTTTGGCGGAAGTTTTTATTCGCCGGTGCGTGATGAAGCATTGGCATTGTATGTTTTGATGGAAGTTGCTCCAGACAATCCGCAGGTAGGCATTATGAGCAGGCATTTGTCGGAGAAGCTTAAAAATGAACGATGGCTTTCTACTCAGGATCGTTCCTTTGCATTTCTTGCTTTGGGCAAAGTAGCAAAGCGTGCGCAGCAAAGTAATGTAACAGCGAAAGTGATGGTGAATGGAAAGGAGGTTGGTTCCTTTACAGGTACTGACCTTGTGATTGCACAAGGCATTGCTGATCAATCCATAAATATTCAGGCTGCTGGAACAGGCAACTTGTATTATTTCTGGGAACAGGAAGGCATTCCTGCAGATGGATCTTACAAGCAGGAAGATAGTTATCTGAAAGTGCGGAAAACATTCTATGACCGTTTTGGGCAGCCCATCAACGGCACCTCATTTAAACAGAATGATTTGGTAGTAGTGAAGATTTCATTGCAGGCGTTGGATTATAAGACCAGTGTGGAGAATGTTGCAGTAACCGATATTTTACCTGCAGGACTCGAAATTGAAAATCCGCGCATCGGTTCCATTCCTGAATTATCGTGGATAAAAGATGCTGCGGGCTACGATTATTTAGACGTGCGTGATGACCGCATAACGTTTTTCACAACTGCTACCGGAACGACTAAAAATTATTATTACGTAGTGCGTGCTGTTTCAAAAGGATTGTTTCACATGGGCCCGGTGAGTGCTGATGCGATGTATAATGGAGAATATCATAGCTATTGGGGAGCGGGGAAGGTGGTGGTGAAGTGAGGAAAAAGTCGTTAGTAGTGAGTCCTGAGTCGTTAGTAAAACAGGGGCATTCTAATTAGGTGCGAATAACAATTTTGAAAAATCCTCACAGGTTTTTGGGACCTGTGAGGACTGCGCTTGAATAAAACACTATTTTATCACCGACATCCGAATTGTTTGTGATTGCGTTGATGTTTGCATTTTCAAAAAATAAATTCTTTTAAGCAGTGCTTTCATTTTACCGCACATGTTCCAATGCAATTGATGATCGCCTGCAGTCATTGGCAAATCAGCAAAGACCATTTTTTATTTATCGAAAGGGTTATGAAATCATCAGCCACATTGCCACATTTTTACACCAGGACAGAATATACCACCCGAATTTGCCTCACAATTAATATCAGCGACAGATCCCTCACCTTTCCCCATTGCTGTTATACTGCCATAAACCTTAAGAGAAATATCGGAATCTTTTGACAGGTAAACCGGTTTAACGTCGTTAACAAAAAGGTCTGTAACTAAAGCGAATGTATCCATCCTATTAATATCACTCCCGGTATCATAAAAAGTAAACGCGTTGTTTTCATTCAAATATGACTCTTTCCAGCCACTGTCGGTATTATATAACTGGTAAATTTCCTGTCCACCTAAAAATATTGGATTATTATACTGTTGAGTAATATATCCGTTAGCCCGAGCCGCGCAACTGGCTTCCTTAGAATTACAGTGACCGTTATCAGCAATCAAATAATACTGACCAACAATCATAATAGGAACGTCAATAAGATAAAATCCACTTACGGGAACTCTTAAATTAGGAAACAGAAATTCAGCGCCTGCACTTTTGGTTTGATCGTCATTCCCATAATAATGACTAGTAAGTAATCCGGTTCCATTGCCTTCTGCATGAGCCGAAGCATGCTGCAAAAAATTCTTTTGTTCTACATTAACCAAAGGAGTGTTTCCGGGAGGTGGAAAAGGACACCAAAGAGGCACAATACTATTTGGCCAATCCTTATGTTCAATCATATGATGAAGCATATTTACAATATCCTTATTTCCTTGCTCAGATAACTTTGAATATTTACTTGCCATTGAACGAGTGAACGATAGTGATTTTTTATTAATAGTTTTCAATTCATCTTCCGTAATACCCAGTTTCTTAAAAAATAAATTCATTCCTTCATTGTGTAAAATGCCATGTTTCGAATTAAAGGATGAAATTTTTTTCTTTTTAAATAATATCTTGAATGGATCAGGATTGCGTGAGTTTTTCTTTTCATTTTTGGAGTCTTCCATTTTAGTAAGGTTTAACTGTTAAAAAAATTGACGGATGAAATAACTGAGTGCAATGATCATATTGGAGCTGGGTAATTTTTTTTCATTTGGGTTTTTTGTTTGGATAAGAAAAAATTAATGACGCAAATATGCTGCTCACTCAAAGTCAAATCAACAACATAAACATGCAGGGACTCAATGCGAATTCTTATCCTTTTCCCAGAGCACCCACCCATATATGCAGGTGATATACTTTTGGAAATCCTGAAAAGAAAAATCTGCGCAGCGATTTGATTGGGCTGCGCAATATGAAATTTTATCTCACCACAATCAACCGAACTGTTTCACCTGCAGTTTCGGTTTCCATTCTCAAAAAATAGATTCCCGCATTTTCATCCATTACTTTCCATTCAATTTTATTTTCTCTTTCTGCAAGCATTCCATCTGCAAGGGTTTTTACCAATCTTCCGGTCACATCATAAATTTTGAGAGAAACCTTTTCTGATTGAGGAAGTGAAATTGAAATGGAAGTTGATTCAGAAAATGGATTTGGATAGCAATTCATTGTTGCATTCACTTCCGCTACCGTTAATCGTTCGCCCGAACATTCTCCCAATGAGCCGCCATTTTTCAAAACCCCTTTAATGTTATTATGCGCAATGCAAAGCGACTCTCCGTTGAAACAGATTTGAGTCAGGTCATCACCGCAGGAATAACCAAGTGCAGCTCCGTTGTATTTATAAATTCCACCTTTTGCACTATTGGTATTCAGACCGCCTGTAAAACCTGTGTGATTACCATTGCAAGCGAAAGATGCTCAACACCTGTATCTAAAGTAATCCAGGTATCGCCATCATCAAGACTATATGAAGAACCCGTTCCACGAAGTGCGCCTAGCCATCAAAATCATGTCCGCCAGTGCTTACGAATGTAGCTGCAGTTCCGGGAACATAAGCAAGGTCATTAGTAAACCAATTGCCGGTTGGAGATACTTCATCCCAGGTAATACCGCCGTCAGTTGTTCGGTAAAGTTCGTCATGCACTCCCCATAAGCCATGCAAAGCATCACGCATTTTTAAATTGCTGTAATCTATTAATGTTTCGGATGTTTGATAAGCATTCCAATGCAATCCTTTGTCGGTTGTTTTCCAAACGCGGCCCAATGTACTCACCGTCCAGAAAGTACTGCCTATTCCCTCGGCGGAATAAATGTAACTTGCTTCATCTGCAGAAATTGCGCAGGCATATTTGCCTCGGGTACCCTCGTCCAACTATTGCCACCATCGCTGGTAGTAAAAATTGTAAAGTAACCATCGCTTTGGTCACCATAGGCGAGTCCTTCATTTGCATTGAAGAAATAAATATCAGCGAAGAAACTGAATGATTCCCCGAAATCATAACTGAGTTTTTCCGTCCAGGTTGCTCCTCCATCACTTGTCTTCACAATTTTTGCGATGCTGTTGTCGAGACTAAACATGGTTCCATAACACTTAGTTGCGCTAACCGGAGCAATACCGACTAAAATATAATCAGGAAAGGCAGAGATGCTTCCTGCAATCCAATGTTTGCCGCCATCTGTTGAACGGGTGAACTCATTGAGGGGGAACAATGGATTAGTGGCATCATAAGCTATTGCCACACCACATTGCTGTTTACAGCAATCATCTCTTGAATTCCTCTTCGGGGTGTTTCAAGGCCGCTGGCTTTTGTGAGCCATTGTGCGTTTGACATTTGATTCATTGCGAGAGTGCGAGAATCAGGAAAATTGTTTTGATTGTTTTCATTTGTTTTGTTTATATTGTCCGGTGCAAAGTTGATTCGAATAACAGCGCTTGTCAATAACTGGAACAAGGTGATTTATTATTTAAAACCCCTTATTTAAGGGGGCATAAAACACTTATTATGTTTTCCTTTGCAGTATGAAATACAGGGATGCTGTCTTAATTCTTTTTCCCATATTTTTTTTCTCTTTTGATTGCCTCAGAGCACAGGATTCTTCATTTCACCTGAAACCTGTTCAGCATATCACCACAGACCAGGGGCTTTCAAACAATAAGGTTTTCGGAATTCTGCAGGATAAAAAAGGGTTTATGTGGTTTCTTACCTGGACGGGTTTAGACCGTTATGACGGACACACTTTTAAAACTTACCGATACAGCCCTGAACACACCGATTACATCCGTCCGGGTTTCTTCACGCCAATGGTGCAGGACAGCAGCGGCATTATCTGGATTAACAACACCATGACGGGGGTTTATTCATTCAATCCTGCAACTGAAAAATTTATTTTTTACAATCATAATCCTTCTGATACAAATTCTTTAAGCGATGACCAGAATTTCGGAACGGTTCCGGGCAGCAACGGCATAGTATGGATTCCTACATTCAAAGGTTTGAACAAGCTAGATACCCGCACAGGAAAATTTTCTCATTTCCAGCACCGCGATGGAGACTCCACTACCATCAGCAACAATTTTGTTACTAGCGTTTGCAGTGATGAAGACGGGAATCTTTGGATTGCCACCGCATCTCCGGGAGTTGATTATTTTAATCCTTCAACAGGAAAAGTGATGAAGCATTTTGATTATGGCACAAGGAAATCCGTGACCACCGATGCTAACTCTGGAATATACGAAGTAAGCCGGGGACACAACGGCAATATCTGGATTAACAGCAGCGACAACGGAATCATGTGTTACAATACAAGAGCAAAAAAAATTACGGAACATCTGCATCCTCCACAACTGCCTTTTGCAAACGGAGGCAACGGATTATGTACGTATTTGAAGACAGCAAAAATAATCTGTGGGCAGCATCGAATGATGGCGGCATGATTATTACGACAGGGCTCAGAAAGAAATATTTCATATCACTTCTTTCGGCTCAGAAAACTTCTTAGGCTTAACATCATTTTGCGAAGATAAAAGCGGTGCATTGTGGTTCGCAACTGATAAAGGGGTTTATATGACAGATACAAAAACCAAAAAGTTTCAGTCTTATCGACATGATGCGGCAGACCAAAATTCTATCAGCGACAATTTTGTTTTTCATTTTGCGAGACAGCCGGGGAGACTTTTATATCGGCTCTACAGGAGTGGATATAGAGCCGGAATTTTGAGAAGTTTAACCATCTTCATCTTATGGTTAAAGGAAAGTTGTTTTGAGAACAACATAGTATGGCAGTGCTTGAGGACAGCAAAGGAATATCTGGTTTGCAACCATGAAAGGCTTGGCAGGTTACAATCCCGATACAAAGGAAACTAAGTGGTATCAATATGACCCGCATGATTCAACAACAGTAAGTGCTCAATCGGTAACAGGAATTTTGAGGACAACAAAGAAAGATTCTGGTGTACTACATCCGGAGGCGGATTCAATTCATTTAATCCTGAGAGCGGAACATTTCATGCATTCAAAAAAAATGAGAGTAAAAACGCTGTAAGCGCCAACTCTCTTAATAATTTATTTGAGGACTCGCGCGGAATCATTTACATGGGAAGCTGGAATGGTGGTATGATTACTTTTAATCCTGACAGCGAAACATTCAAAGTTTACAAGCATGATGATAAAAATAGTTTTTCAATCAGTGACGATATTGTACATGACTTTGTGGAAGATAAAAATGGATATATATGGGTTACTACAATGGCAGGAGGGATAAATGCATTTGACCCACGCGCTAAAAAGTTTCGCACCTTCAGCACCAGGGATGGATTAATAAGCAATATGGTCATGAGCATTGTCGCAGATAATAATGGTAATTACTGGCTAGGCGCTGACAACGGCATTAGTTGTTTCACTCCTCCTGAAAATCCGTTTGACGAAAAAATCAAAATCCGTTTCCGTAATTACACACAAAGCGAGGGTGTGCCTGCAAGAGAAACTAACGGGTTCAATGCATTTAAAGATAAAAATGGAGTTCTATTCTTCGCAACAGAGAATTCAGGATTTTTTTCATTTCGACCTGAAGAATTAGTGGATAATAGTTTTATTCCTCCGGTTTACATTACCGGCTTCAAGCTATTTAACAAATCAGTTGAACCGAAGACAAAGGATTCTATACTTAAATTACCAATAGAACTGAGTAAAGAAATTAAACTTGCATACAATCAGAATGTAATTGCATTTGAATTTGCTGCACTTAACCTTTTTCATCCTGAAAGAAACCAATATGCATACATGCTGAAGGTTATGACAAGGACTGGATTTATACAGATGCCGGCAAGGCATTTGCAAATTATACCAACCTGGAGCCGCGGGAATATATTTTCAAGGTAAAAGGAAGCAATAATGATGGTGTATGGAATGATATTCCAGCCACTATCAAATTAATTATTACTCCTCCTTTTTGGCAGACATGGTGGTTCAGAGTTTTAATAGTGTTGGCTGTTGCGGTTGTTGCTTATGGCTTTTACCGCAACCGCATTAACCAGATTCTGTTTCTTCAGAAAATCAGGAATAAAATTGCTGCCGACCTGCACGATGACATCGGCTCAACACTTAACAGCATTTCTGTTTACAGCGAAGTGGCAAAGAAAGACCCGTCACAGCAAAATTTTGCATTGGATATGATTGGAGAGAGTTCACGAAAAGTAATCGAGAGCATGAGTGATATTGTTTGGTCTATCAATCCCGAAAATGACGGGTTTGATAAAATAATTCTGCGCATGCGCTCGCTGAGTTATAACCTGATGAAAGCAAAAAAAATAGAATTCATTTTCCGCACTGATGAAACATTGCACGAAATAAAATTGCCGATGGAAATGCGCAGAAATTTTTATCTGATCTTCAAAGAGGCAATGAATAATCTTGTAAAATATTCCCGTGCGCAACGGGCTTCTGTACTACTTACCCGCAACAACCGCGAGATAACCTGTGTCATCCATGATGACGGAATCGGTTTTGATGTTTCGGCAAAATTCAATGGCAACGGATTAAACAATATCAGGAGACGCGCAATGGAAATTGATGCGCGGCTGAATATTGAATCAAAAAAAGGAATGGGAACCAGCATAGGACTAATAATGAATATATGAAAGATATTCGCGTTGCAATATTTGAAGATAACACACAGCTTCGTCAGGGCTTGTATAAACTGATTGAGGCAAGCAATGGGTTTACCTGTGTCGGTGCGTTTGCAAACGGAGAAGATATTGTACGCATAACGTCTTCTGTGCAGCCGGATGTGATTCTGATGGATATTGAAATGCCCGTGGTGAACGGAATTGAAGCCGTGCGTATGTTGAAAGCGCATTTTCCCGAAATAAAAATCCTGATGGAAACCATTTTTGAAGATGATGAAAAAATATTTCAGTCAATATGCAATGGCGCACAGGGTTATATTTTAAAGAGCATGCCTCCTGAAGAAATACTTACTTCCATCAGGGAAATTTACGAAGGCGGTGCGCCCATGTCTCCTATTGTGGCAACCAAGGTTTTGAAAATGTTTAAAAGCAATCTTACAACAGAAGCGGATGATAGTTTTAATCTTTCTGTGCGTGAAAAAGAAATGCTGAAATGTCTTGTAGAAGGAATGAGTTACAAGCTTATTGCCGACACTTGCTTCGTCAGCGTGGATACGGTAAATGGTCATATCAAGAATATTTACCGCAAGCTACAGGTGCATTCCAAAGGTGAAGCAATTACAAAAGCGCTACGGGGGAAGATTGTTTGAGCAATCGGCGTCATTGCGATGAGCGAAGCAATCCCTTCAACATAGCAGCGTGTTTCGTCGCTTCGCTCTTTGCAATGATGTTAAATTATTCACGCAAATTTTTTCGCGAAGCGGTAGATATTAAAATCACTGTGAGATAGTTCGTGCTTCAATGAATTTAATAATTGCTTCCTGTCAATATTATTCATCCTTTCCATCTGAATGATCCGCCATGCTTTTTCCGCCAGCAACATTAATTTGCGCGTATTGGAAAGCCGTGCATCGTGGTGCAATTGTATTTGCTGAAGCAATTCATCAATACCCTCATCATTGGTCGCTACGGTTTTTAAAACGGGGATCATCCATTCTTTGGTCATGCCAGATGCTGAAAGTGTACGAAGATTTTTAGCGAAGCGATCGGCATCGGCACGGTCGGCTTTATTGACTACGAAGATATCGGCGATTTCCATCAGGCCGGCTTTCATCGTTTGAATTTCATCGCCTGCTTCCGGTACCATCACAACGATTGTTGTATCAGCTAATCCGGCAATCTCTACTTCCGATTGTCCGACGCCAACAGTTTCAATAAAAATATAATCGAATGGAAAAGCCCGCATCACATCTGTTACTTCCATGATCTTCTCTGATAAGCCACCGAGCGAACCGCGTGTGGCCATAGAACGGATATACACATTGGGATGATTAAAATGATCCGCTAAACGGATGCGATCACCCAACAAAGAGCCGAAGTTAAAAGGGGAGGAAGGATCAACGGCCACCACTCCGATCTTACAATTTTTTTTCAGCAAGTGATGAACAAGTGCATTTACTAATGAACTTTTTCCGGCACCTGGCGGTCCTGTGATGCCGATGAGCGGAATTTCGCGGACATGAATTTTTTCAAGAAGCTCGGCACTTCCTTTCATGTCATTTTCAACAAGGGTAATGGCACGGGCAAGTGATTTTATATCGCCGTATTCAAGTTTTTGCAGCAGGGAGGAAGTTGCCATCATGTAAGGGGTCAGTGGTCAGCTTTACCCAGGATACGGGAACGGATCTGATCGACTAATTGACCGGGAATCGGATGACGCGAAATTTTTTCGGTAAGAAATTGTTTGAACGTTTTTTCAATCTCATATTTTTCAAGGCAACGCGAGCAATGATTGATGTGCGAAAGAAATGCTTTCTCTTCATCAGCAGAAAGTTCGCCATCAAGCGCCAACATCACGTGCTTCATGGTCTCTTTACAATTATAAACTTTTGCATTGCTTTTTGCTTTAAGTCCTAAAGCTTCAGCGATTCTCTTTATACCCCATTTTTTTTGCATATTCCCGTAATTTTTCTTTCATGAGGTTGCGTGCACGGTGCAGTCGTGAACGAACAGTGCCGATTGGTATGTCAATTATTTTTGCAATTTCTTCGTATGTAAATCCTTCGACATCGCTCAACAAGATCACCGTTCTGAAATCTACGGGCAATCCATTCACTGCTTTGGTAACTTCATCGCCAATGAGTCCCCGGAAAACATCTTCCCGCAAATCCATGTTGCCAACACCGGCAGCGATATCACTTTCCTGGTAAGCAACAAAATCTTCAAAGTCAACTTCATTTGGCTGGCGTGATTTGCGACGGTATTCGTTGATGAATCCATTCTTGAGAATTTTGAACAACCACGCCTTGCCATTCGTTCCGCGCTCATAGGAATCAATAAAGCGAAAAGCCTTTAAAAAGGTGTCCTGAACAAGATCGTTGGCATCATCTTCATCATAGGTAAGGTGAAAAGCGAAGTTGTACAATGCTTCTGCATGAGGAAGGAATTCCTTTTCAAACAGGTCGCTGTTGCTTTTCATAATGGTATTCAACTCTTCCGCCACGCCTTAAAAATAAGTGAATAAATATTTCTACAAAAGTTATTAGCGTTTACCTTTGAAGCATTGGAGCATCAAAAGCAATATTCAGCGCTTAAAGGCTATCTGCAAATCATTCCGTTTCTTGCGCTCGCCGCAGGTATTGCCGGCATGTTTATGTCGCGTGCGATGGTCAGCATCAGCATGATGGTGATGATCGGTTACGCGGTGGTGCTGGTTGATCCGCGCAAAACATTCCGCACATTTTTTAACGATCGTGTGCTGGTTGCGCTTTCCCTGCTATTTTTTCTTTATGCCTTCAGTTGTTTCAATTCGACGGAAGACCCTGCTTTTTTTCTTGAAAGAGTGCGGCTTAAATTGCCATTCCTCGCCCTTCCGATCGCTTTCGCCGCTTTAAAAAATACGATTACAGAAAGGCGCTTCAGCTTTTTGCTTTATTTCTTTTTTTATATGGTGGTATTCACCACACTCATTATTACCCTCCATTTTGCAGCCGACTTTGAAGAAATCAACAATGCCTATAAGCAGGGCCGGGTAATTGATACGCCCTTCAGCCATATCCGGTATTCACTCATGGTTGCATTCGCCATTTTCACCGGCTATTTTATCATCGTAAAGAAAATGGAGATCCGGTATTCCTGGGAACGATGGCTGATCGCCATTTTTAGCGCCTACCTGATTTTTTTCATCCACCTGTTAGCGGTGCGAAGTGGCCTGGTGGCGTTTTATGCTTGTGTGGTGTACCTGATCTTTAATTTTATTTTTCGTGGCAGACAATTGAAATCGGCATTATTCCTTGCCGCAACGGTAGTACTGTTGCCCGTGTTAGCGTACCTGATTTTACCGTCGGTAAAGGCAAAGGTGAACTACATGAAATATGATCTCCAGCAATTATTTCAATTCAATAATGCTTCGGGCCTGTCAGATGGCGGACGTATTTTATCTATTGAAAAGGGAATGGAATTGTTCAGGGACCATCCAGTCGCAGGTGTTGGAATTGGTGATCTGAAACAAGAGATGACGAGAAGACTGGAGGAAGCACCTGAGCATCCGCGTGAAAACCTGTTGCCTCACAACCAGTTTGTGTTTGTTGCGGCAGGTACCGGCACAATCGGATTGCTTGTCTTTTGCTTAGGTGTTTTGCTGCCGCTCTTTAACAGGAGAAACCTGCAAAATATCCTGTTCATCTGTTTTCATATCATAGTACTTTCTTCGTTTTTAACTGAAGCAACTGTAGAAGAACAAATGGGAACAGCCTTCTACCTCCAGTTTCTTTTGCTGATCTATGTATTCCTTCAATCGGAAAAATCATGACACCGCTTTCTGTGGTCATCATCACGTTTAATGAAGAAAAGAATATTGGAAAGTGTCTGGATTCAGTTACAGCAGTGGCGGATGAAATAGTGGTGGTGGATGGCTTTTCAACGGATCGAACAAAGGAAATTTGTGAAAGCTATTCCGTAAGATTTGTGGAGCATATTTTTGAAGGGCACAAGGAGCAGAAAAATTTTGCGGTGTCGCTTTCCACTCATCAGCTTGTATTGTCACTTGATGCAGATGAATGCTTATCTCCGGAATTGCGTCAATCCATTCTCAGCGTAAAAAACAACGGACGGCATGACGGATATTTCATGAATCGCCTCACCTGTTTTTGCGGTCAATGGGTGCATCACAGTGGTTGGTATCCTGATAGAAAGCTGAGGTTGTTCAACAAATACAAAGGCACATTTGGTGGTACCAATCCGCACGATAAATTTGAATTGCTGCCGAAAACAAGTTCGGGATGGATTAGCGGCGACCTGCTGCATTATACAGCGGAATCAGAAAGTGCCTACCGGGAAAAAATGAAACGGTATGCAGCTATCGCCGCTGATGAAATGTATCTGCAAAAAAGAAAAATAACCCTACTGATGGTGTATGTGAAAACGCTGGCAGCGTTTCTTCGCAATTATATTATACGTTTCGGATTTCTGGATGGTGCTACAGGATGGAAAGTTTGCAGTATCAGCGCCGGATACACTTATCAGAAATATGTGGCGCTAAGGAGTCTGAACAGAAGAAATCGTTCACAATAAAGGCGTGTTACGGAATGCATTATTATTTCGGATCATCATCGTTTCATTCGCCAGCAACGAATTAAAAAAAGCAAAAAATACCACGCCGGCTTCTGTTTCCAGCATGCATTCTGTGATAATGCAAAACAGAAACAACGACAGGAACAAGAGGTAAATATAATACCGTGCAACGATCGCCGACTTTAGGGAAGTAATCAATGAAAAGAGAAAAAGAAGCAAGCCCGGAAGACCCAATCCAATAGTTAACTGAAGATATTGGTTGTGCGCATTCAGGTTTTCGCTCAGCGGCCAAAGCAGATTTTTTTCCAGGTATTTCTCTTTTAATACATCATTTACATCTCCTGTGCCTACACCCAATGGATGTTCGCGTATGATTTCAAGGGCACTTTGCCAAATCACCTTTCTCATCGTTACACTATTGGGTGCAGTATTAGTATAAGGTTCTTCCAACTGCGATTGCATTTTCTGTAGCCGCATTTTTGCTTCAGGCACCAACAGAATTAATAATAGCAGACCTCCGGCCAAAGTGGCACTGATGGCAATACCAGTTAACAATTTTTTTCTTCTGAAAAAATAATACAGGAATGATGCAGGCAATAACAGCAATAGCGCGATGATTTCTTGCCGGGCCGACAACAAAAATATCATCAGCATAAAAAAAGCAATACCTGCCATGGAAAGGAATGCGCTGCCAAAAAGGTGATTTACCTTACTTTCTAAAAAAGGAAGCAGCAGTGAAAAGATGCAAAAGATGAAATACATCGAGATAAATGCCGGATGAATAGTAAGTGGTTCTGTGAGCGACGTGTAGGTAAAGTGGCTTTTGCCGGTTGAAAAATAAACGTAAGCGGCAAGGGAGAGCAGTATGATGGAACATAGCAGACATCCAAGAATAAAAAAACGCAGTACCACTCGAACAGGCGGTAAATGAAGTTTTCCGGGAGCAAAAAAAATCAATGGAAAGACCAACAGCGAAATTTTTAAAACCAGGTTGTGCAGACCATTAGAAAGATTTGCAGTTGGTATCATCCAAAGCAGGCAGGCAATGTAAACGGCAATAAACACCAACGCCAGCGGCTGCCATGCGAGCAGCCGCAATTTTGCAATCAGGTGGCCATCAACCAACCACACCAACGTGAGCAAAGCAATAAAGAAACCAGTGGTACGCGGGAATGCAGGCAACAAAAAGGCAATTGCAATTACCGAGAAGGAAAAGATGTGGTAGAGAATATTTCTTATGGAAGGCATCTTGAAGCCGGTAAATGAAATGCTGGTGTTTCAAACGTAATGAGAGAAAGCGAAATAACTAAAATCAGTTGACAAAATGGGAGATTGTTTGCATGCAGGTGCACCTCAAATTGTCGCGCTGCTTCTGATTATTAAATATTAGCTGATCCTGAATCGTAACCAAAATGAAAAACTTTCGTAATAGATATTTTCGCGCAAAGTTTCGAAATGCAGAAGATCATACGCTTCAGTTTTTCTTTTCGGGCTTTGCGTAATTGCCTGACTGATTTCAAAAGCCACTTTTCGGAAACCATTTTCAATGCTCGTTTGATGGGCATCATTTCGATACCAGCGCGTATAAAATAGAAGCGTTAGTGGTTGAAATAATATTTCTATCCTGGCTTTCAGATTGGTCGTGAAATAAAAATCGATGAAATAAATACTCCATTAATCCATCCATTATTCTTTTTACCGGTTACTACACCAGTTATGCGACATAATTTATTTTACTGTCCGGCCACATTCCTGAGATCTGACAGAAAGCAAGTCGCGCATGTTTGAAATAGCCTTCACTTTTAAGTCGTGTTCAAATACAAATCCAATTCAAAAGGATTTTCTGTTGAATAAAAACCTAATAAGCAACCTGTGCTTTCGAAACCGGTTGCTATTAGCTTGCATGGTAATATTTGCAGTGGTTCCGCAATTACTGTCAGCCAGCCATGTTACAGGCCTGAATGGTTTTTACAGGAATGGACAGGTGTTTTTAACATGGACAAATCAAAGCAATCAGAATAACTACTATAAAGTATACCGCTCCCAATCACCGATAACACATGGCTGGCAATTGTCCGCGTGCGAATACCTCGGCTGGACGGTTCAGAAAAGTGCGTTGGATTTTGATCTCACTGCTCATTACAATCAGAACAATTACCTATGCATTGATTCGGGCGGAACGCCGCTCCCTCCTTCAAAGGGTCTCATGGTAGCTACCACACTTGCCAGTGGAAATTATTATTATGCAGTAACTATTAAATCAAATAACTCAGAAGATACGACCTTGCTGTATGGTGTCAATTCTCTTATGCAGCCAATTGTCGAATTGGTAAAAACACCGCAACCGGTTTTTCAAAAAACAATTCTGATCAGTGGGAGAACCACAGAATTATACACCAGTTTTGTAAGCTTTAAAAGAGAAATCACACAGGCATCCATGATGGCCGCGGGATTTATGGCATCTGATTTCTTATTGTATCGAAATAACAATTCCGGCAATCAACCGCTAACAGTGAAATTTCATGGAGGAGGATCTGATTTATTCTCGGGTATTACGACTGTTAGTTCCAATGAAATGAATTTGAATCTTGAGTTTCTGTTTCCTAACGGAGACAATGGAGGATTCTGGGGAGCCAATTCCACTTATGATATTTACAAAAAGCAAAATACAGTTCCCGCTTCAGGTATCAATAATAATTTTTTTCAACAAATGTATAAAGCTACTATCGACTGGGCCATTCAGCATCTGTCGATTGATTCTAACCGTATTTATCTCTCAGGTTCATCTGCCGGCGCCTGTGGTGCAGTGTTATATGCGCTCACGTATCCTGAAAAAATTGCGGCGGTACATGCATCTGTTCCCTGCTTTAATATTGGATTTCAAAATGATTCTGTAGCGTTTAATTCCTTGAATCCGGGACAGAAAAACCGCAAGGATGTGGATGCATTGTTGGGCAAAATGTCCACCAACTTACCATGTAATCTGGGATACAATACAGTTGATGCTGTAAATTGTGCCTGGCTGCTACACCATTTTAAAAACAGGGACCTGCCACCTATATATGCCATTAATGGAAAATCAGACGTCACGTTGGGCTGGACAGAGAAACCAATGTATTATGACTCTTTAAATGCAAACGATGCCGGTGGCTATTATTTCTGGGATGAGCGCGAACACGACGGCACGGGTGGTTTTTGGACGGACAACAATTTTGATGTGCTCAGGTATAGCAGAAACAAGTCTTACCCTGCCTTCAGCAACTGTAGTCTGAATGAATATTATGGAGTGGGCATTAAAAGCAGTGGAGCACCATATGGATCAGTAAATGGTTCAATGGATTGGGTGGACAATGTTACTGACAGCGCATTTGTCTGGAAAGCGAATTGCCTGATTCGCGGTTTAAATGCCATGAACGATCTGATCGTTGTGTATCCCGACTCCGGAACAGTGGATATTACACCTCGCCGGCGCCAGCAATTTCTTCCACCACCGCATGCGATTATTTATTGGAGTGTGATTCACAAGGGACAGACCATTCAATCCGGGGATCAGGTATTTGAAGACGGTATCATCACGCTTTCTCAAATCAAAATTTTTAAAGACACGAGTCAGTTACAGTTGCGATATTCCACAACAGATACTTTCTATAAAGACAATGATTATGACGGCTTCGGAAATCACAGTGTGTGGGTAATGGGAAGTTCTTCTGTATCAGGTTATGTTTCGAATGATCTGGATTGTAATGATGCAACCGGAACCATTCATCCCGGAGCACAGGAAACCTGCAATAATATCGATGACAACTGCAACGGCGAAACCGATGAAATCGCGGGAACTGCTTTCTACGCCGATGCTGATATGGACGGATTTGGAAATCCAGGTGCCGCTTTAACTGCTTGTGCTGCTCCGTCAGGTTACGTTGCAGACAATAGTGATTGTAATGATGTTGAGTCGCACATTTATCCGGGAGCAACAGAAGTATGCAATGGCTTAGATGATAATTGTGATGCACAAATTGATGATGGCGTGCAATCACTTTTTTATCCGGACGCGGATGGTGACGGATATGGCGATGCTGAAGGTGGCATTTTATCCTGTGTCGAACCTGTTGGTTTTGTGGAAAGTGCTACTGACTGTAATGATGATCCTGCTTCCGGTGGGTTTGCTATTCATCCGGATGCAACAGAAGCCTGTAATGGTATTGATGACGATTGTGACACGCAAACAGACGAAGGAGGAAACTCATTCACTTATTACCGGGATGATGACTCAGACGGTTACGGAAATGCGGCAGTGTACATCAACTCTTGCGATGCAGTATCGCCGTCAGGATATGTTTTAAATTCTTCGGATTGCAATGA